>CAMWUF010000125.1 GCA_947177375.1 uncultured Ruminococcus sp. | reverse complement strand
TTAATAGATTTAATTCACATGAATTTATGCTTCCAGTAAGAAACGATGATATTAAACTCTATAAGCTAAATAAGCAACACAAGTTTAGTCGAGATTCAAATCTGAAATATGTCTTTCTTGCAGATGTATCCTCAAGGAAATTCTATGATAAGACTTGGATGAAAGCTATTAAAGCTGAAAAAATCAAGATTTTTAAAACTAATTCAAAGTTTTCAATCACAAAATCGGAAAAAGTATTTCATGAGTTACAAAGTATTTTGACATGGTGTGAAAAAACATATGGAAAAAAATCACTAGAATATTTTCGTATGAGTATGCACATTAGTAAAGTAGTAAGCAAAATAGAGCGTATAATTGAAGCTGAATCACATACTAAAACTATATTGTATATTTGTTAAGGCAATACTACATAGATATTTAAAAGGAGGATACTATATGAAAATGCTAAATGCATTAATAGAAATTATGAATCGTCATCAAATGGTTTCTATCTATGGAGACGATTCTGACTGGTTTTTTACTGGATATATTCAAGCTGTAGATGAAACAGGCTTGCTATTAAGCAAACAGAATTATGGCGGATATTCCAATGGGTTTGTGTTTTTCACTGATATTGTGCAGTTTGAAATAGATTCGCCAGATACGCAACGTCATGAAAAATTATTCCGACTTAGAAAAGTAGAACCTGATAAATTTGAGATAGTTTCAAATGATAATTTATTAGAAACTATTTTTAAAATTTGTTTTGAAAAGCATTTGCTTTGTGATTTTTTCAAAAATGAAGAAGATGATATTTTTGGCTTTATTTCTGAATTACATGAAGATGATATAGTGATTACTAGTGTTAATACTTATGGCGAATATACAGGAAAAGTTTATCTTCAAAAATCAAATATTTATCGCCTGTTTATTGAGGGCGAACAGGAGCAGGCAATAAAATTGCTTTATTATGATAATTTAAGCAAGTGAATCTATATTGATAACTTCAAGTTGATTCTGATTGACTTTGAAATGAATGTCAAATCCTGAAAATTGCATACTGTAAATTCTTTCAGGGTCGTTTTGATAAGAAGGTCGTGGGTCGTCTGCTAAACAGGCAATCACGGCTTTTTGTTTTTCTTCTGGAATCATTGCAAGGAATTTTTCAGGAAAATTAATTTCAAGATGATAATTTTGTAATAATTCGCCATAACTTCCGATTGCATCCGGATAGCTATCTGCATAAGGCAAATATGGCTTAATGTCTAAAATTGGCGTGTTGTCGAGCAAGTCCACACCTGAAACAAACAAGTTATTATTTTCGATTCCATCAAGTTTTACACAGGATAAGCCGATTGGATTCGGTCTAAATGGTGAACGACTTGCAAATACGCCAATTCTTTGATTTCCGCCTAATCGTGGGGGGCGAACTGTTGGCGACCAATTTTTTCTATGAGATTCTGAAAAGTCGAAAATTAGCCATAAATGCGAAAATTCTGTAATTCCTCGTAAAGCCTCTGGTTTGCGATATTGTGGCAAAAAAACAATTTTTCCTGTTAATTCTGGCACACGTCCGCTTTGTCTTGGAATGCCAAATTTTTCTTTAAAATCTGTATGAATATAAGCAATTGGCTGTATGATTAATTCTTGATTCATATGATGACCTCTTACATTAAAATCATTCCTTCGCCTAAATCAGCCTCATTCCTTGGAATAAATCCAAATTTTCTATAAAAATTTTCTTTATTTTTTGAAGCCCCTAAATAAGTGCGGATATTAGGACTAATAGATTTTAATCTTTCTACTTCTTGTAAAATAAATTTCATTAATTGAGAACCTATATTTTTGCCTTGAAATTCAGGGATTACCATAACATCTTAAATATACAAAAATAAAGTTTTATCTCCAATTAATCTTGCATATCCGATAATTTGCTCATCATTAAATGCACAAATGGAATAAAGTGTATGCTGAATGGCTTCTTCCACAATATTTTCAGGTTCAGCTCCCCAGCCGACTTGTTGCGTTAAATAATGATATTCTTGTATGGTTGGATTTTTTTCAATAAATCTAATCATAATTACCCCCATAATTTAAAATTTATATTTTTGCTTTTACTAATGCATATAGTTTCATATCTATTATTTTTCCGTTTTTAACAGCATTATTTTTTAATATGCCTTCCAATTGAAATCCTGCTTTTTCAAGCACACGGCAAGAGGTTGAATTATATGCAAAAGGTTCTGCATAGATACGAATCATATCACTATGATTAAAAACATATTCACAAATTTGTTTGACTGCTTCGGTCATAATACCTTTGCCCCAGTAATCTTCTGCAATATAATAGCCCAATTCGCCAGTTCGTCTATGAATATTTTCTTGACGAAAAATGCTAATACTCCCAATTACTTTATTATCTATTGTGATAGCAAAAGCAAAAATTTTATTTTCATCAGCAGAAAGCATAGCTTGAATATATTCTGTTGCATTTTGTTCGGTATATGGATAAGGTAAGCCATCTCTTAAATTATCTTGTATTTTTTTATTGGATAAAGCTAATGCCAAATCTGATGCATCAGATAATTTCCATTTTCTAATTTTGCAAATCAATTTTTTCAATCCTTTCTAAATTTTGATTTCATTATAGCATAGTTTTTATTTCCTGTCAAGTTATGTATAATATGAAAAAATTGATTTAAAATTCAGGTGATAAAATTGAGAAATAGAGAATTATTAGAAAAGGAAATAATGATTCAGAAAGTTAAAAATATTTTGAACGAATTAAAAGGCATTGCTATTTTAAAACTACATGCTGAAAATGCTGAATTAGAAGCTATTTTAAATCATTTATCTGAAATAGGTTACTATTCTCAAACAAAGCAACCTGATTCTAAAATATTAGCAAATTCTGACGAATTGGCTGTCTATCAATGGATAATGAACTGTATGCAATTGAAAAACAATGAAATAGTATATATTTTAGTAAAAAAGATATGGGTAGAGATTGTAATATTAGATAGTTTGCAGGCAGTGAAAAGCTTATGGAATGGGATTGATAGTTACTCTAAAAGTATTACAATGCTAAATGCGTCAATGCGTTTATTACTGGAAGTTAGTAATGATTCTCGTGATGAAGAAAATTATTTGTTTGATAAATATCATTTATGAGAAATTTCATACTTGACAAATTAAGAATTTTATGCTATAATAATCAAGTAATAAAATAAAGACAAACGACACATGTTTTACCTTTGGGTATGTAAATCTGATTACGGTACGGCGTATTTAGATTTCTAAAGGAAAACATGTTTTTTTGTTTGTCGAAATTATGAAAAAGGAGAAATTTATATGCCAAGAAATCAATTTCAAAGATGTATTTTTGCGTTGCTGACTGTGATTATTACAGTGCATGGGTATGTATTTTACAGCCTGTATGTGATTAATGGCAGTACGCTCATGAGTGTGACTGGAGAATCAAGCGTTCTTTCAGCAATCAATGCACAGGGGGGCATTATGTTATGCGGAAAACTAGTTCCAATATGGGCAATTGTGTTAGTAGAATTCTGTCTTGCATATTTATTAGAAATGCTAGTCGGAAGTCCTGCATCGTTTAAGCTTGCCTGTAAAGTATTTGACATGAGAACAACATACCCTGTTATTTTTGAGACAGCAATTATTTGTGCAACGGTTGGGATTATGTGTCCTGTGATGAGCTTTATTGCAGCATGGCTTTATTATCCGTATTACATGGGCTTTTCTATTTTGACATTGCTTGCAAACTGGGTGAAATTAGTTTGTTATAATTTCCCGTTTGCGTTTTTCAGTCAATTATTTTTCATACAGCCTTTGGTTAGAACAGTATTTAAAGCTTTATTTCGCAAAGATATTGAAGCAAGAACACAACAAGGATAGATTTTTTAATAGAAATATGTCATCAGAAATATTTTTGATGGCATCTTTTTTTTATTATAAATTATAATAAAATAAAAAAGACTGAAATACTATCAGTCTTTTTTAGATTAAAAAAAATGAATGAGACACGAGGGATTCGAACCCTCGACACCCGCCTTAAAAGGGCGGTGCTCTACCGGCTGAGCTAGTGTCTCATAATTAATAATTATTTATTTTATTTTTTACTGTTTGTGTTATCACCCTCACAACATGTATTATTATAGCACACTTTGATTCATTTGTCAAGCGTTTTTTGAAAAAATTTTTGAAAAAATTTTTTTCATGTAATTTTCACAAAAAAAGCTTTTTTATCTATTGATTTTTTAAAATTTTTGTGATATACTATTCTCAAAAGGAGTATGTTATCATGACAAAACAAAAAAAATTGTTTTTTAAAATACTATTAATTTTGATTTGCATTGTAATAATATATTTTTGCATAAAATATTTTCTTCCTGTTTGCAAGTTATTTAGCACAGAAGCAGGACGAGATAAAATTATTAATTTTATAGAAAATACTGGTGTATTTGCACCTTTGGTATTTATATTGCTGATGGCTTTACAAATAGTGATTGCTTTTTTACCAGGAGGACCTTTGGAAATTACAGCAGGTATGTTATTTGG
>CAMWUF010000124.1 GCA_947177375.1 uncultured Ruminococcus sp. | reverse complement strand
ATAAAAAAACAGGAGGATTTTTTTATGCTATCTGATATTGAAATTGCACAAGGTGCAGAAATGAAGCCAATTGCTGAAATTGCAAATCATTTAGGGATTACGAATGAAGAACTTGAACCTTATGGACATTATAAGGCAAAAGTAACAGAAGCTTTATTTGCAAGAACTGCAAATTTACCAGATGGTAAATTAATTTTAGTCACAGCAATTAATCCAACGCCAGCAGGTGAGGGAAAAACAACAGTTAGTGTTGGCTTAGGACAAGCTATGGCGAAAATCGGCAAAAAAGCAGTGCTTGCACTTCGTGAACCGTCTTTAGGTCCTGTATTTGGTATTAAAGGCGGAGCTGCTGGTGGTGGCTATGCACAAGTTGTTCCTATGGAAGATATTAATTTGCATTTTACAGGGGATATTCATGCTATGACTGCTGCAAATAATTTGCTCTGTGCATTATTGGATAATCATATTCAGCAGGGCAATGCATTAAGAATTGACACCAGAAGAATTTTATTTAAGCGTTGCATGGATATGAACGATAGAGCTTTAAGAAATATTGTCATTGGCATGGGTGGACGTGTCAATGGTGTGCCTCGTGAAGATAGTTTTCAGATTACTGTTGCATCAGAAGTTATGGCGATTTTATGCCTTGCATCTGATTTGGAAGATTTGAAAAAACGTCTTGGCAATATTTTAGTTGCCTATAATTTAGACGGTGAGCCAGTCTATGCAAAAGATTTACAAGCACAGGGTGCAATGACAGCTTTATTAAAAGACGCATTAAAGCCAAATTTAGTACAAACACTGGAGCATACGCCTGTCTTAATTCATGGCGGACCATTTGCCAATATTGCACATGGCTGTAATTCTGTCAGAGCAACAAAATTAGCTTTGAAATTAGGCGATTATTGTGTGACAGAAGCTGGATTTGGTTCAGATTTAGGTGCTGAAAAATTCTTTGATATTAAATGCCGTTATGCAGGTCTAAAACCGTCCTGTGTTGTATTAGTTGCGACTGTGAGAGCTTTAAAATATAATGGTGGTGTTCCAAAAACAGAATTAACAACACCTAATTTAGAAGCTCTGAAAAAAGGCATTGTCAATCTTGGCACACATATTGAAAATATGCAAAAATATCATGTACCTGTTGTCGTTGCATTAAATAAATTTTATACAGACACTGACGAAGAATTAGCATTTATTGCAGAATATTGTGAAAAATTAGGCGTAGAAACTTCTTTATGCGAAGTATTCGCAAAAGGTGGAGAAGGTGGCACAGACCTTGCAGAAAAAGTTTGCAAAATTGTTGATACACAAGAGTCAAATTTTGAAACACTGTACAGCACAGAGCTTTCTATTACAGAAAAAGTAGAAAAAATTGCAACAGAAATTTACCGTGCAGATAGTGTCAAATTCTTGCCCAAAGCTTCCAAAGCATTACAAGAATTTGAAAAATTAGGCTATGGCAATTTACCTGTTTGTATTGCGAAAACACAGTATTCCTTGTCTGATAATCCGCAATTATTAGGCAAGCCTGAAAATTTCAGTATTACTGTCAGTGATGTCAGATTATCTGCTGGTGCAGGCTTTGTTGTTGTGCTGACTGGTGATATTATGACTATGCCTGGTCTGCCAAAAATGCCTGCCGCATTGAAAATTGATTGTGATAATAACGGCAATATCAGCGGTTTATTTTAATCATGAAAAAAGAATTTATTACTAATTCACCAGAAGAAACAATTGCTTTTGCAGAATGTCTGGGAAAATTACTGCATGCAGGTGATGTCATTGCCTATCGTGGAGACTTGGGAGCAGGAAAAACAACTTTTACAAGAGGTCTAGCATTAGGGCTAGGCTTACAGGATTTAGTGACTTCTCCAACATTCGCATTAGTACATGTATATGGCAATCCGCCTTTGCAGTTATGTCATTTTGATATGTATCGCATTGACAGTGAAGAAGAATTAGAAACAACAGGCTTTTATGATTTTCTGCCAGAAGAAAGTATTTTTGCAATTGAATGGTCTGAAAATATTCAAAATGCTTTGCCAAAACATACAATTTGGTTGACGTTAGAGACATTAGGCGAAGAACAAAGACGTATTATTTTAGAATCAGATACAAAAGGAAGTGAACGCTTTGCGAATTTTAGGGCTTGACACGTCTGGAAAAATGGCATCTGTTGCTATTCTGGATACAGAAAAACAGCTCCTGCTTGGTGAGCATACGGTTTATACAAGCAGAACACATTCACAAGTCATTATGCCTATGTGCAAAGCTTTATTATCAGAATGTAATTTAACAATACAAGATATTAATTGCTTTGCTGTTGCTGTGGGACCAGGGTCTTATACTGGTTTAAGAATTGGAATTTCTGCTGTGCAAGGAATGGCTATGGTAGATAATACGCCTTGTGTTGGCGTTTCGACATTGGCAGGACTGGCTTCCAGAATTGGAAACAGAACTGTACTTTCAATTATGCATGCAAGAGAAGATTTATTTTATTATGGAATTTATTGTTATGATAATATACCTGTAAAAATGCCTATGGGTGAATTAGCTAGCGTTGCTGAAATTATACAGGCAATTCAAAATATGACTGGCAAATTAATGATTACTGGTGACGGAGCTGAAAAATTTCTGCAACAATTAGAAATAATTGCAAAATTGCCTGATAATTTGCAAATCATTCTTGCACCAGTCGCATTAAGATTACAATCTGCTGTGGGAGTTTGCCTGTGTGCGACACATGCAGAACTTGGCACTGCTTCAGATTTGACGGCAAGTTACTTACAAGCTGTGCAGATTCAAAAGAAAAAAACTGATAAATAATATTAGATGATTATTATGAATCTTCAAAAATTAATTAAATTACTGGAAGAAAAATTAATAGAAAATGATTTTAGTGATTTCAGTATCGAAAAAGATACAAATAGTAATAGCTTGTTTATTATTTCAGAATCAGGTTTTGATATAGGTATTCTTATTTCTGAAAGTGGTAATGTATTTTTTGAATGTCAGCTTGCAAGTGAAGTGCAGGAATTAAAGCGTATTGCCATGCTTGAAATGTTGAATCATTTAAGTTTTAAGTATCATATAAGTTTTGTACTTGATGAAAATGATGATGTATATTTAAAATATATTTTTATTACTTGTGGTGATGAAATCAAAATTTGCGAACAGATACTTGTCACATTAAATTATCTGATAAATATAATATTAATATTTATTTATATTGATGATATTATGTGTATCATCTAGAGATAAAATAGAAAGAAGTTGATTGGTGATGTCACGAGATAGCAACGCAATGCAGGATAATCTGACAGCAGATTGCATTGCGTAAATAGAATGCTGTCGGATAACTGCAATTTTATCAGGAAAAATTTTTTTGATAGAGGAGCTGTTATGATGAACAAAGAATTATTAAAAGCATATTGGCATACAGAAGAACAGTATGCGAAAATAAAAGGCTGGGATTTCAGCTATTTGAAAAACAGATTTGATTCTGGAGAAAATAAATTGCCTTGGGATTTCTCTCAAATTATCAAGCAATATTTAAATCCAGAAAGTCGGCTTTTAGATATAGATACTGGCGGTGGAGAGTTTTTGCTGTCGTTACAGCATGCATATGCGTTGACAAGTGCAACAGAGGGCTATGCACCAAATGTTGCACTGTGTAAAGAAAAATTTGGTAATCTGGGCATTGATTTTCACGAAATGACAGATGTATCAAACATGCCTTTTGATTCACAAGAATTTGATATGATTATGAATCGTCATGGTAGATATGATGTCAATGCGTTATTTCGTGTTTTGAAATCAAATGGCTTATTTCTTACACAGCAGGTTGGTGAATATAATGACTGGGAGCTTGTGAAAAAATTATTGCCAAATGCACAAAGAAAATTTAAAGGGCATTGTCTTGCTAGTCAGTTGAAATTATTTCAAAATGCAGGTTTTGAAATATTAGAACAAGGTGAAGTATATTGTCCGATTCGGTTTTATGATACAGGGGCTTTGGTTTGGTTTGCAAAAATAGTCGAATGGGAATTTGTGAATTTTTCTGTTAATAATTGTTTTGAAAATTTGCTGATGATAGAGCAGGAAATACAAGAAAAAGGCTTTGTCAGCGGCAAAATCCATCGGTTTTATCTGGTGGCAAAAAAGAAAGATTGGTGATAGTATGATAGCATTAGGTTGTGACCATGCAGGCGTAAATTTGAAAAAAGCAGTGATGCAGTATCTTAATGAAAAAAATATTGCATATTTGGATTTAGGAACAGACGGCGAACCTTGCGATTACCCAGATATTGCAAAGCAAGTTGCTGAGAAAATAGTTTCTGGTGAGGCAGAACAAGGTATTTTAATTTGTGGTACTGGTGTTGGTATGAGTATTGCTGCAAATAAAATGAAAGGCATTCGTGCGTCTGTTTGCAATGATTGTTTTTCTACAAGATATACTAGAAAGCATAATGATGCAAATATTTTGTGTTTGGGTGAACGTGTCATTGGTGTTGGACTTGCATTAGAATTAGTGGAAATTTTTCTGGAAACAGAATTCGAGGGCGGTCGTCATC
>CAMWUF010000123.1 GCA_947177375.1 uncultured Ruminococcus sp. | reverse complement strand
ATATACTTACAGCTTGTAATTAATTATACTGTAACATATTTTTCATTGGCTATTGACAAAATAAAAAAAATATGTTATGATAAAAAAGCAAGATAAGCTGACAGTTCGTTTGCACCATCCTGTCATAAAATAAAACTAGGGCGTCTTTAATTTTGATAAATTACTATTAATAAAAATAATGCTATTAAAATTAAGATGCAGTCAAATAAAATTTGACTGTATTTTTTTGAAATTTTTAAAATAAGAAAGGAGTTGTTGTTCATGTATCAGTTGAAAACTTCGGCATGTTTTGATAGTGCGCATTTTTTAGCTGGTTATCAGGGAAAATGTGCAAACTTGCATGGGCATCACTGGGTATTAGAAGTCTGTATTCAGAATGAAAATTTACAGGAACAAGGCGAAAAAAAAGGCATGTTGTTAGATTTTGGAGAATTTAAAAAAATTATCAGAAATTTAGCAGATAATTTTGACCATGCGTTTATTTATGAAGAAAATTCACTGAAATTAGCAACAATTTCAGCATTAGAACAAGAAAATTTTAAATTAATTCCTGTTGCGTTTCGTCCAACAGCTGAAAATTTTGCGAAATATTTTTTTGAAATATTAACAAAACAGGGGTTGCCTGTTTATGCTGTGACAGTTTATGAAACGCCTGATAATTGTGCGGTGTATCAATTATGAATAGAAATATACATGAAATAGTATACCCTGTTGCTGAAAAATTTATTAGTATTAACGGTGAGGGTCAATTTGCTGGAGAATTAGCTGTATTTATCAGATTTAAAACATGTAATTTAACTTGTTCTTATTGTGATACACGTTGGGCAAATTCTGAAAATTCTCCTGCTGAATTAATTAGTTTAGAAGATTTAATTTATTTTGTGAAAAATTCTGGAATACAACGTGTGACACTGACAGGCGGAGAGCCGTTAATGCAAAAAAATCTTGATAAATTAATTGAAAAATTGATAAAAAATCATAATTTAGTAGAAATTGAAACAAATGGCAGTATTGCAATAAAAAAATTTGCAGAATCAGAATATAGACCTAATTTTACACTAGATTATAAATTGCCGTCCAGCAATATGGAAGATTATATGCTAACTGAAAATTATCAATATATTAATTCACAAGATGTAATTAAATTTGTCATTGGCAGTCAGGAAGATTTAGAAAAAGCATTATTTATTATTAAAAAATATCAGCTCTTAGAGCGTTGCAAAATTTATATTAGCCCTGTGTATGATAAAATTCAACCAGCGGAAATTGTTAATTTCATGAAAAATAATAATTTAAATCAAGTCAGACTGCAATTGCAGTTACATAAATATATTTGGAATCCAGAAAAAAAGGGGGTTTAATTTTGAATCAGGAAAAAATAAAATATCATGTCAGGGGCTTACTGGAAGCGATTGGCGAAAATCCTGACCGTGAGGGATTACAGGAAACGCCAGACCGTGTTGCAAGAATGCTGTCAGAAGTGCTTGCAGGTACAGCTTACAGCAATCATGAAATTGCTGAAATGTTTGGAAAAACATTTGCTTTAACAGATTCTGAACAGATAGAATCTGCTGTTGTCATGAAAGATATTCAAGTATTTAGTTATTGTGAACATCATATGGCTTTAATGTATGACATGTATGTCAATGTTGCCTATGTTCCCAAAAATAAAGTCATTGGCTTAAGCAAAATCGACAGAATTTGTGACATGGCATCAAAAAGACTGCAATTACAAGAACGTTTGGGAAAAGATATTGCAGAAATTATTTCAGAAGCAACAGGTTCACCAGATGTTGGTGTGTTAATTACAGGTTCACATAGTTGCATGACAGCAAGAGGCATTCGGAATGCATCTGCTAAGACAACGACGAAAACGCTTATGGGAAAATTCAGAACAGATAAAAATTTACAGGAGTTGATTTTATGAAAGCATTAGTATTATGTAGTGGCGGTGTGGATAGTGCAACTTGTCTGGCTCTTGCAGTAGAACAATATGGTGCAGAAGAAGTGCTTGCACTTGCAATTTATTATGGTCAGAAGCACCAGAAAGAATTAGAAGCATCTCAAAAATTAGCAGATTATTATCATGTAAAATTTAAAATATTAGATTTGTCTGTTATTTTTGCAGATTCTGATTGTTCGCTTTTAAAACATTCAAAAGCAGAAATTCCAAAAGCAACTTATGCTGAACAGCTCCAAAAAACAAATGGCAAACCTGTTTCTACTTATGTACCATTTAGAAATGGTTTATTTTTAGCATCAGCGGCAAGTATTGCGTTAGCAAATCACTGTGAAGTCATTTATTATGGCGCACATAGTGATGATTCTGCTGGTAATGCCTATCCTGATTGCAGTGATGCGTTTCATCAAGCTATGAAACAAGCGATTTATTTAGGCAGTGGCAATCAGCTCCAGATTAAAGCACCATTTGTAAATTTAACAAAAGCACAAGTTGTTGCAACAGGTTTAACATTACAAGTTCCTTATGAGTATACATGGAGCTGTTACGAAGGCGGAGAAAAACCATGTGGAATATGTGGCACTTGTCTTGACAGAGCAAAAGCATTTTATTTAAACGGCGTGGAAGATAAAATTTTATTTTAATTATTAAAATCAGAAAGGTATTAATTTTATGCGTACAGAACAAGAACAGGGCAATATTAGCTTATTAGGCAATCAAAATACAAGCTATGATTTTAATTATAAGCCAGAAGTATTAGAAACGTTTCCTAACAAGCACCCAGACAGAGATTATTTTGTAAAATTTAATTGTCCAGAATTTACTGCACTTTGTCCGATTACAGGGCAGCCAGATTTTGCGACTTTATATATTTCTTATGTTCCAGATGAAATTATGGTAGAAAGTAAATCATTGAAATTATATTTATTTAGTTTTAGAAATCATGGTGATTTTCATGAAGATTGTGTAAATATTATCATGAATGATTTAATCCATCTTATGAATCCCAGATACATTGAAATTTGGGGGAAATTTTTGCCAAGAGGTGGTATTTCCATAGAACCTTACTGTAATTATGGAAAGGCTGGTACAAAATGGGAACAAGTTGCTTGGAAAAGATTAATAAAACATGACATGTATCCTGAAACAATAGATAACAGATAATAAATACTCCCTCACTTAAAAAAGTGGGGGAGTATTTATATTTTAAATTAATTATTTACTCTACAATATAATGAACGGCATTGCCAAAATCTGCACCGCCAGAAGTAGAGACAATTTTCATTGCAGATTTATCATATTCCATTTCAAGAACAAAACCGCAGAATCCAGGATTATTTGCCAAATCCACTGTTACAGTTGCCGTTTCACCTTGTTTTACAGCAACACTGTTAATTTTCAATCCAAAATCACTATCTGGCAAATTTTCCTGTGCTGTCAAATCAGAATTAACAGCAACTTCACCATCAATGCAAACAGGGTCCCATTTTACAGCGTCCCAACTTGCAATATCTGTTTTCTTAAAAGTAATTGGATAATTTCCATCTGGAATATTTTCATTCACTTGAAATTCAATGACAAGAAATTCACCTTCAAAAAAGAAATCACTTTGCTGAGACATGTCTAACCAATAAGACCTACAAACATCATAAGATGGTGTATAAGTAATTGCTTCTGTTGCTTGTGTAGCTTCTGTAGCAGGTTGTGCTTCTGTGACATTGACAACTTGTGTTTGTACCGTTCCAGCACTATCTGTAACAGCCTGACCAGAAGCATCTGTAACTTTTACTTGTTCTGTTACATTGACAACTTGTGTTTGTACTGTTCCAGCACTATCTGTGACAGGTTGACCAGAAGCATCTGTGACTTCTACAAGTTCTGTAACAGCAACATTTTTTTCTGGATTTGCAACTGTGGAAGATTTCGGACTGTTGCTATCTGTAGTATCTGTATTACTAGTATCATCTGTATTTTCAGTAGCATCTTCTTTTGCATCTTGTTGTGCTTTTGTATCATCTGCATTTGATGCGTCATCTTCGTCACCATGTACGAATGTCAAAGGCAATTTTGCCTCACTGATATCCATAGTTTCCATTGGAGTATCTTCTTCAGAATTATTGTTTTCTTTTTCTGTATTGCAACCAAAACAAGCAACAGAACAAGAAGCTATCAAAAGCGTCAAAACGATTTTTTTCAGATAATTTTTAGAATGATTCATCATAATAACTTTTCCTTTCAAAATAGTCTTTTTATCTGACTATTATATAATAATTGATAGTTACTATTTTATTATACACTTTTTCTTTTTAATTGTCAAGAGCAAAATTCTAGTCAAAATGAAAATTGAATAAATTTCCAGTGATAATTATATGATAATTGCTTATAATACTTCTGCGATGAAAATCGCTTATGAATGCAAATTACAACAGCATGATAAATATTTTAACATGCGATTTTATTAAGAAAAGGAGAATGTACCATGAAAGGTGAATTGACTCAGAAGGGCAGAGAAGCAATGGAAAGATTCAAAATGGAATCTGCAAACGAAGTAGGTGTAAACCTGAAACCAGGTGATAACGGCGACCTGACTGCAAGAGAAGCTGGACGCATTGGCGGACAGATGGTCAAG
>CAMWUF010000122.1 GCA_947177375.1 uncultured Ruminococcus sp. | reverse complement strand
CTATAAATCAGTATCTTATATTACATATTTTATAATTATCAAAATCCAATGTGCTATCTCTTTTGATTTTGTATGAATACGAATTTAATTGAATTATTGCATTTTTAGAATAAAAGAGAATCAAAATCTTTCACTCATAAAAACAAAAATAAAAAATCCAAAATTTTAAAAACCTTTTCCCAGCTTACACCTACTGGCATTCGATAACAGCTGAAAAAGCTGAAATCAATTAGATTTCAGAATAAGCAAAAGTATCTAGGCACAGAAAAACAGAGTGCAGTAAAACCGCACTCTGTTAGTTGTTATCAAATTTCTGTTTTCATTTTGTCAGCGATATAATCATTTACTGATGTAGACAGCACCTTGAACTTATTACCATCTTTATATCCTTTCAGCTTTCCTTCCTGTATGAGCTTATAAAAAGTATTTCTTCCTATTTTAAGACTTTCCATAACTTCATCTCATGTTAAAACCTCTTTTTTTTCAAACAGTTTATTCATCTTAACAACCTCCTATGGTATTATTTTTTATATTAATATTATATGTTTTATTATATTTTACTTTATATTGTATCATCAGTCAGTAACGCAACCTTGGAAGTTTCACATTCTCTCAATGGTAAAAAATGCACATTTCCCTTATCTATAATAAGGGGATTGTGCAAAAATTACCATTTTCTAGAATTGCGTTATATCATTAAAATAATATTCAGTACAAATTAAAATATTTATGTTATCAATAAGATTTTCTGCATACTATAGTAACATTCATATAGTCATATGATATTTCTGCAAAAATATCTCTTCCCATATTATTCATAAGTTGGCGACAAATGTAAAGTCCTAATCCACAACCCTGTTTACTTCCTATATTAGAACCTCTCCAGAAACTATCAAAAATATACGGAAGTTCCGTATCAGGAAGAGTACAGCCACTGTTTGAAACAGTAACAAGACGGCAGTCCTCCTCATCAGAAAAACTGAGGGAAATACAATGTCCGTCTCCATATTTTATAGCATTCTCAATAACATTCTGCAAAACTTCTTCAAGTCTGTCAGGGTCTCCTGAAATAAGACAATCTGTATGTTCACTGATATTAAAATCAGTTCCAAGTGCGGATAACTTATCAGTATAATATGCTGTAATTTTATGAATAACCTGTGACAAATAGAAATCAGTTGAATTTATTTCAAATTTCATGAAATCACTACTAAAATTTTCAATAATTTCATTTACAAATTTCTCTATTTCATTAGCTTTAGAATTGATATTTTCTGCAACTTCAATCTGTTTACTGCCAGTGTAAAGTCCTTTTGAAATGGCTTTTGCATACAGTTTTATTGCCGAAAGAGGCGTTTTTATATCATGAGACATTGACATCAGGAAAGTTTTTTCTTTTTTTGCCTGTTCGATTTCACCCAGTTTTGATTTTTCCAGTGTTTCCCTGAGCATATCAAGCCCCCATATAAATTTTCCAAAATAACGGCTTTTGCTTTCTTTAAGCGGAACTGAAAGCGTACCTTTAGCAAGCCGATATGGATAATCACTTAGTTCTGTAAATGGTTTTATCATATGATATCTTATATATAGCAATGTTGAAAGAACAAGCAGAAATAAAATCAAAAATGAAATATTAATAGCTATAGGAACTTTAATATTTCTGTCACCTGCCGTATCAGCATATTCTATACGATATAATATGCCATTTATCTCTCGTATTACATATTCGTTTTTTGCATTGTAAAAGTCTTCTCCTGTATCATATTCATAGATACCAAGGATTGTATTATAGTTATCTGCACTTACTTTGTTGTCGTTCGTAATTTCCTGTTCAATACGATTTATTTCTACCTTGTAAAGTTTCACATCATCCGATTTTTCACTGAACATAATAAAATTTATAACCAGAATCATAGCCATCATTAGGAATGAAACAACAACAATAAATCTGTCAAAAGTTTTCACTTTAGTTCCCCCAACGGTATCCCCTGCCCCATACAGTCAAAATTTTTTCAGGATTTTTAGGGTTGTTCTCTATTTTTTGTCTCAACCATTTGATATGTACTGTAAGAGTCTGTAATTCAGATTCACTGTCACTTCCCCATATTCTTTTGAATAAAAAGTCTTTATTCAGCGTTTGTCCCTTATTTTCTATCAGCAAACGCAGAAGTTCAAATTCCTTTGAAGTGACAGCAACAGGCATACCGCATTTCGTTACAGTTTCATCTGCAATATTCAGTGTAATATTATCATCTGAAATAATATCAAGTGAAAGCCTGCGTTTAAATATGCCTTTTATTTTTGCAAGCAGAATATCAATATCATATGGCTTTTCAATGTAATCGTCCGCTCCTGAAAGTATTCCGTTCAGTTTATCTTCTTTGTCATCACGTGCGGTAAGCATAATAATGGGTGTATTGTCATTTTGCCTGATTTTTCTGCATACGGAAAATCCGTCAAGTTCAGGAAGATTGATATCAAGCAGGACAAGCCTTGCCCCGTATTTTTCATACAGTGACAAGGCTTTTTCTCCTGTTTCGGCAATGCTGACTGTATAATTTTCCATACGCAGAAAATCACAAAGCAGTCCACAAAGTTCTTTATTATCTTCAACAACAAGTATATCAACCATTTTACCAACCCATTTCTAACAGCCAGTTATTCAGGTCACGCTCACGGTCACGAAGAGCAAGACCTCTGTTAATATTATACTCCCCTTTTATATTTCCGTCAACCAGAAAAAGTAACCTTGTACATTTTGCTGCAACTTTTGCATCGTGAGTTACAAGCATAATAGTTGTACCATCGTTATTGAGTTTTGTCAGTTCGTTCATAACTTCTTCGGAAGAAGTACGATTCAATGCACCTGTCGGCTCATCTGCAAATATCATCTGCGGATTATTTATCATGCTACGGCAAATACAGGCTCTCTGAAGCTGTCCTCCTGAAACCTCGTTGATGTCATTGTCCATTGTTTCAATAATACCAAGTTTTCTCATTAAATCCTGTCCACGCTGAACAGTCGCTTTTCTTGATTCCTTGATTTTATTCGATTTTACAGCAGGAAGTATAATATTATCAAGTACAGACAGATTTTTCATCATATACATTTGCTGAAAAATAAATCCCATATCGTCAAGACGCATTTTAGCAAGTTCATTTTCATTCAGACTTGCCATATTTCTGCCACAAAAATATACATCTCCTGCGGTTATTTTTTCCATTCCCGAAACAGTGTAAAGCAGAGTAGACTTTCCTGAACCAGATGGTCCCATTACTGCCACCATTTCACCCTCATTTATCGTAAAGCTTATATTGCAAAGCACATTATTCTGCCTTTTATTAATGATATAGGTTTTGCATAAATCTTTGACTTCAAGTATAGTTTTCATATTATTTTTCTCCTATTCAATATTGGAAGTATCAGAGGCTTTAATTGACTTTGTACACAGAGAAGTCAAAAAAGTTCCTGCAAGTGTTGCTGATAAAATGACAAGCGGATAAACTACAAAAATATCAATGGGACGAATCTCATAACTGATACCTGCAACAGCTCCCATCATAGCAAAAATTGGGTCTACGATAAGCTTTGTAAAGGGCTTGCAGAGTAAGCCTGCTATAACAAATGCCACAATTCCTACTATAAAAAAGCGTGCTGTATGATGTGCATAAATCGAACTGTTTCTGAATCCGATAGCTTTCATAAGTGCAATTTCGGACTTTTCTTTTGAAATAAACGAACGTTCCATAAGTACGCTTATCATAACTATGATAATAAGTGAAATTATCAACACAAGATTTTTTACGCCTGCGATAATATCACTCGCTCCCGTAATTTCCTTGACATAATCTTCAGCATTCATTATTTTCTGATTGTTAAAAATATCCTTCATCTTTTCAATTCTGCTGTCGATTTCTTTTTTGTCGGGATTATCGTCAAAATCTATCTGATATGCCATTGCACCTGTAATACTCAAATCAGACGGGAAAATGCTTTCGTGAAGTCTGCCGGATTCTCCAAGATTATTAAAGCCTTGAAAAAGTGCTGTAATAATGTACTTTTTTTCTTCATCGTCAATGGCAAGCAGCAGAGTATCGCCAATTTCTGCATTCAGTTTTTCAGCAATTGGTTCGCTGATTGCTATTTCATTGGCGTAACATGGAGCTGTTCCCTGAGTATACTTCTCCTTTCAAAAAAATTTTGGCATAATAAGACTAGTTGATGCATCTCTTACAGGCAAATCTTGTTTAGGATACATGTTATGAACCAGTATACTATTCTCACCAACAAAGTAAGAATGGAAATCCTCAACTTCCAGATTATAGACTTGAATAATCTCATCTAATTCTTCAAAGTCAGAACCAGTAATAAATGCAGAAGCATCATTCATCAAATAAACCTCGTCGCCAGCGGCTACCCAGCCTTTTTCAAAAATCATAGAACGGTGATTTGGTGATGGGCTAATATCATATTGAATTTAAAAGCTGCTTTGCTTTTTTATATGTAGGATTTCTTTTTAAAATATCAATTAAAAGTCCTTTAGCTAACTTCCTATAACCAAGTTTAATAGATATTTCAGCATATTCAAATGTTACCTTATCATTTACAGGATTTAAAATATAGGAT
>CAMWUF010000121.1 GCA_947177375.1 uncultured Ruminococcus sp. | reverse complement strand
AACAATTACTGCTGTTATCAAAGGCGATGTCAATGGTGATGGCTTGATTAATATTTATGATTTAGTTCTTGCCAAAAACGGCGTGAAAAAAGGCTTTGCAAGTGATTCTGCTAAAAATGCCGCTGATGTAGATGAAAGCGGTACAGTAGACAGTGCGGATATCAAACAGATTCAAGATTATTTACATGGCAGAATTAAAAAATTTACAGTTGTTGGAAAGATTGCTACATCATCTGTAACCCCTGACGAATATATGAATAAAATGTCGGCTTCTCTTTCAGAATATGCTCTGGCTGGCTGTACAGAACAATATGACTATGTGACTTATGGTAATTTGCAAAAATACCAGTATTATTCTACAACTAGAGAACGCATGACAAATGTCAATGTGTTATTGCCACCTAATTATTCTGAAAATAAAACTTATCCTGTATTATATGCATTGCATGGTTACTCTGAAAATGAAGATTCTCTTGCTAAAATGGGAGCTGCCAGAAATATGCTCAGCAATTTAATTTCTACAGGCGATGCAGAAGAAATGATTGTTGTATTCCCATATATTTATACAAGTAAAGACCAAGAAAGTTGCTCTGGTTTAGATTTGGCAAATTCTCTGAATTATGATAATTTTATTAATGACTTGACAACAGACTTAATGCCTTATATTCAGCAAAATTTTTCTGTAAAAACTGGTCGTGACAATACTGCAATTACTGGTTTCTCTATGGGGGGTCGTGAATCGTTGTTTATTGGTTTAACACGTTCTGATTTATTCGGCTATGTTGGTGCAGCGTGTCCTGCTCCTGGTTTGACTCCTGGTAGTGACCTATCTATGCACCCTGGACAGATTCAGGAAAGTCAATTAAAACCTGCTTATGATATGCCTTATTTATTAATGATTACAGGTGGTACAGATGACAATGTTGTATTTACGCAACCATCAGCTTATCATAATATTTTAACAACAAATGGTGTAAATCATATTTGGCATTCTGTAACATCTGGCGTTCATGATGGTTCCAGTGTACAGCCACACTTCTATAATTATTTGAGATTTATTTTTAAAGCAAATTCTTAAAAAATGGAGGGTGCATTTCTATGCAAATAACTAGAAAAAAATCTGTTCAGAAAATTTCAGCAGGTGTATTAGCTACTGCAATGCTTTTGGGAATGGGTGCATTTTTTCCAGAACGGAAACAAATAGAATTAGACGCATTAGCAGTAAGCAGTGTCATTGTAGATACGTCTAAAGAATATCAAACTATTCGGGGCTTTGGTGGTATTGACCACCCTGAATGGACAGGAAGCAATTTAACAGATTCTCAGAAAGCAACGGCTTTTGGAAATGGTGATAATCAACTTGGGTTTAATGTTTTGAGAGTTTATGTCAATGATGATAGAACGAAATGGTATAAAGAGCTTGAAACAGCAAAATATGTAAAACAAAACGGCGGTGTTGTATTCGCAACACCGTGGAATCCTCCAGCTGATATGTGTGAAACATTCACAAGAACTTATACAACATGGGATGGTCAAACTGCAACACAGGAGAATCAGAAACGCTTGCGTCATGATAAATATGCGGAATATGCACAGCATTTAAATGATTTTGTGTTATATATGCGTGAAAATGGCGTAGAACTTGATGCAATTTCTATTCAGAATGAACCAGACTATGGTGAAGAATGGACTTGGATGTCAGAAGAAGAATGTGTAGAATTTTTGGCAAATTATGCTGATAAAATTGATTGTCCTGTGATGTCACCAGAAAGCTTTTCTTATAATAAAAGCTATTACAATGCTATTCTAAATAATAGCAAAGCTTATGCAAATACAGACCTTTTCGGAACGCATTTTTACGGCACAAGCAGAAATAACATGGATTTTCCGACATTAGAAACGTCTGGAAAAGAAATCTGGATGACAGAAGTTTATGTGCCAAATAGTTCTTCTGACGCTGATACATGGCCAGAAGCAATTGACGTTTCTGAAAATATTCATAATGGGCTTGTTGTCGGCAATATGAATGCTTATGTTTGGTGGTATATCCGTAGAAGTTACGGTCCTATGAAAGAAGATGGCAATATTAGCAAACGCGGTTATTGTATGGCACAATATTCTAAATATGTTCGTCCTGGTGATATTCGTGTTGACGCAACGGAACAGCCAGCAGATAATGTATTTGTTTCTGCATATAAGGGCGATGATAATCAAGTCACAATTGTTGCAGTGAATAAAAGTACTGAAACTTATACACAGGATTTTTCTATCACAGATGAAAAAATTTCACAAGTAGACAGATACAGAACTTCTGCAAATGAAAATCTTGCTGAAACTTTAAATCTGGAATATACAGATAATCATTTCTTTGCACAGCTCCCTGCAGAAAGTGTATCTACTTTTGTGGTAACACTTTCTGGTCAGGCAGAAGAACCAAATGAATTTGGCTGGTATTTTGATGATGGTTTTGAGGGAACTACTTGCAACTGGACTAGTAGAGGCGGAGCAGAAATTATCACCAGTGGCAGAACAGCTTATGTTGGCAGTGAGGCTTTACTTGTTCAAAATAGAACAGATTCTTGGAATGGTGCAAGCAAAAAACTTAGCACAAATGCATTTGTTGCAGGCAATGCATATAGTTTTAGTGCAAATGTCATTTATTTTGACGGTGACGCAACAGATAAATTTTATTTAAAACTGCAATACACAGATGCAAATGGCGATACAAAATATACAACGATTGCAGAAACAACAGCTGTCAAAGGCGAATGGGTACAGCTTGCCAATACAAATTATAAAATTCCTGATGGTGCAAAAGATTTGCAAATTTATGTAGAAACTGCGGAAACAACAAATAATTTCTATATTGATGAAGTAATTGGTGCAGTTGCTGGAACAACAATTATTGGTGCTGGTAAGCCAACTGTGATTAGTTCTATCAAAGGCGATGTCAATGGTGATGGCTTAATTAATATTTATGACTTAGTTCTTGCCAAAAATGGTATAAAAAAAGGGTTTGCAAATAGTTCTGCTGAAACTGTCGCTGATGTAGATGAAAACGGTGTTGTAGATATTGCAGATATAAAGCAAATTCAAGATTATTTACATGGCAGAATTAAGCATTTTACAGTCGTTGAAAAATCAACTGTTACAGTAGATAAAGCCAAAATGGAACAGATTTTTTCCAGTGTAACACCAACAGCAAGCTATAAGAAAGATGGAGAAAATAATCCATTGTTTACACAGCGTTTCGGAGCTGACCCTGGTGTTATGGAATATAATGGTCGTGTGTATGTTTATACAACAAATGATGTTATCGAGTATGATGCAAATGGCAATGTGACAGAAAATACTTATGGATTAGTCAATAAAATTAATTGCATTTCATCTGATGATATGGTTAACTGGACTGACCATGGTGCAATTGAAGTTGCTGGACAAAACGGCGTTGCAAAATGGGCTACTTGTTCATGGGCGCCTTGTGCAGCACATAAGACAATTAATGGAAAAGAAAAATTTTTCCTGTATTTCTGTAATGGCGGTAATGGTGTTAGTGTATTAACAGCGGATTCTCCAACTGGTCCTTGGACTGACCCATTAGGAAAAGCATTGATTACAAGAGATGTACCAAATTGTTCAAATATTCTTTGGTTATTTGACCCTGCTGTATTTGTGGATGATGATGGCACAGGCTATTTGTGCTTCGGTGGCGGTGTACCTGAAGGAAAAACAGAAATGCCTTCTACTTCCAGAGTTGTAAAACTTGGTGATGATATGATTTCACTTGCTGGCGACCCTGTCACAATTGATGCTCCATATCTGTTTGAAGATTCTGGTATTAATAAAATTGGTAATAAATATTACTATACTTACTGTTCTAACTGGAATACAGGTGGTAATCGCTATGGATTAACAAGTGGTGCAATTGAATACATGATTGCAGATAACCCATTAGGGCCATATACTTATGGTGGAGAGCTATTTAAAAATCAAGGTAATTTCTTTGGATATTATGGCAATAATCATCATTCTATTGTAGAATTAAATAATCAATTATATTTATTCTATCATTCCCGCCCTGTTGAAGGTGCTATGGGCATTGAAGGAAATTATAGAAGTCCTCAAGTAGATGTTATCACAACAACTGGTACAGCTTTGAACAGCGTAACAGGTACAATGGCAGGTATCGCACAGCTTAAAAAATTAAATCCTTATCAAGTGATTCAGGCAGAAACAATGTCCAATCAATCAAAAGATATTTCTGTTTCTGGTCTTGGCAATACAATGGTAACTGGTCAAAAAGGCAGTTGGATAAAAGCATCTGGTTTAGATTTTTCTAAAAACACAAGTACATTAACAATTAAAGCAAGTTCTGAAAACGGAGCTGCAATTAAAATTTGTACAGATAGTTTGGACGGTAATGTAATTGCTTATGCTGAATTTCCTGCTGGAGGAAAGTTAACTGAAATTACTGTTCCCGTTGATTCTGTAACAGGTACAAAAGATATTTATTTCTTATTCAGTAATGGGCTGAATTTAGATAGTTGGCAATTTTCATAAAATTTCCCTATAAAAAAATCGCTGTTGCAATATTGAATTGCAACAGCGATTTCGTATTTTAAAACAATATATTATAAAGTCTTGAGAATTAAAATATATATTTTGATAA
>CAMWUF010000120.1 GCA_947177375.1 uncultured Ruminococcus sp. | reverse complement strand
AAATAACTTGACAAATATCTTAAAATATAGTATAATTTTAAAATGCACTATTATGACTTCGTGCGAACAAGTACAAAATAGTATAGCATATGATATGGATTTTGTCAAGTATTTTTTTGAAAATCTGTAAAATCTGTAAGAATTCTAAGGAGGTTATTCGCCTATGGTAAATGTTACCGCCAAACAGCTCGGAAAGAATGTCAGGATGAGTTTTGGCAAAATTCCAGAAGTACAGGATATGCCAAATTTAATTGAAATTCAAAAGAATTCGTATAAATGGTTTCGGGAAGAAGGTCTGAAAGAAGTTTTCAAAGATTTTTCCGCAACGGATTATAACGGCAATTTGGTTTTGACATTTGTTGGCTATCGTTTTGATGATGAACATTTGAAATATAAAACGATTGCAAAAGCAAAAGAGCATCAGGCAACATATGCATCTCCCTTGCGTGTTATCGCAAAACTTTGGAATAAAGAAACAGGTGAAGTCAAGGAAAGCGAAATTTTCATGGGTGATTTTCCGCTCATGACAGACAGCGGAACATTTGTTATTAACGGTGCAGAACGTGTTATTGTATCGCAATTAGTACGTTCTCCAGGTGTTTATTACGGCATGGAAAAGGACAAGACAGGAAAAGAGCTTTTCAAGTCTACGATTATTCCAAACCGTGGTGCATGGTTAGAATATGAAATGGATTCTAACGATATTGTCTATGTACGTATTGATAAAAATCGTAAAATCCCATTGACAACATTTATGCGTGCAATTGGATTGGGAACAGACCAAGAAATTGAAGAAAAATTTGGTCATGATGAAAGACTTTATCAGACAATGCTTGAAAAAGATGTTGCAAAAAGCATAGAAGATGGTTTGATTGAAGTTTATAAAAAATTGCGTCCTGGTGAACCTCCTACAATAGAGAGTGCGCAAGCACATCTTGATATATTATTCTTTGACCCCAGACGTTATGATTTGTGTAAATTTGGTCGTTACAAGTATAATAAAAAACTTGGCATTGCATCTCGTATTGCAGGCCGTATGGTTTCCAGAAATGTGATTAATGAGCGCACTGGTGAAGTACTTGCAGAAGCTGGTGAAAAGCTGACACTTGAACAGGCAAATGCAATTGAACAAGCAGGCATTTATGAAGTATTTCTGACAGTGGAATCAAAGCAATATTATACCAACGAACAAGGACAAACACAGATTCGCATGGTGGAAAAAGAAATCAAAGTTCTTGGCAATGGCATGGTAGACCTTGCAAACTATGTAGATTTTGACCCTGCCGAAATTGGCATTAATGAAAAAGTTGCGATTCATGTATTATATGATATTTTAGATACAACAGACCCAGAGAATTTAAAAGCTGTTTGCAAAAGACGTGCAGAAGAACTTGTTCCAAATCATATTACTTTAGATGATATTTATGCATCTGTAAGTTATTTCTTGAATCTTTGTGAAGGTGTCGGTACAATAGATGATATTGACCATTTGGGAAACAGACGTATCCGCCGTGTTGGTGAATTGCTTCAAAATACAATGCGTTCTGGTATGGCACGTATGGAACGTGGTATTCGTGAACGTATGAATTTGCAAACACAGGACATGGACGTTATCACACCACAAGCATTAGTTAATATTCGTCCTGTTACGTCGCAAATTAAAGAATTTTTCTGTTCTTCTCCATTATCACAATTCATGGATCAGAATAACCCTCTTGCAGAATTAACACATAAACGTAGACTTTCTGCATTAGGTCCTGGTGGTTTATCCCGTGACCGTGCTGGATTTGAAGTTCGTGATGTACACTATTCTCATTATGGCAGAATGTGTCCGATTGAAACGCCTGAAGGTCCTAATATCGGATTGATTTCTTATCTGGCAACTTTTGCAAAAATCAATGAATATGGCTTTATTGAAGCACCTTATCGCCGTGTAGACAAGGCAACAGGCGTTGTAACTAACGAAGTTGTTTATATGCCTGCTGACGAAGAAGATAAATATGTTGTTGCACAGGCAAATGAGCCTCTTACAGAAGACGGCAAATTTGCCAGACCAAAAGTAAATGCCAGATTCCGTGATAAAATTCTTGAATGTGAAAGCAATCATGTTGATTTTATGGACGTATCACCAAAAATGGTTGTTTCTGTTGCAACAGCAATGATTCCGTTCTTAGAAAACGATGACGCAAACCGTGCCTTAATGGGTGCGAACATGCAGAGACAGGCTGTTCCACTTTTGAAAACAGAACGTCCATTTGTTGGAACAGGTATGGAATATAAAGCCGCTGTTGACTCTGGTGTTTGTGTTCTTTCTGAAACTGATGGTATTGTTACATTTGTTTCTGCTGATAAAATCGTTGTACAAGATGCAAATAAAATTGACCATAGTTATGAATTAATTAAATTCCAGCGTTCTAATCAGGACACTTGTGTGAACCAAAGACCAATTGTTAATTTGGGTGATACAATTCGCAAAGGACAAGTGCTGGCTGATGGCCCTGCAACTTCTGACGGAGAAATTTCACTTGGTAAAAATGCACTGATTGGCTTTATGACATGGGAAGGCTATAACTATGAAGATGCTGTATTACTGAATGAAAGATTAGTCCGTGAAGATGTATTCACATCAATTCATATTGAAGAATATGAGCTGGAATGCCGTGATACAAAATTAGGACCAGAAGAAATTACAAGAGATATTCCAAATGTTGGTGAAGATGCATTAAAAAATCTTGACGAACATGGTATTATTCGTATTGGTGCAGAAGTAACAGCAGGAGATATTCTTGTTGGTAAAGTCACACCAAAGGGCGAAACAGAATTAACAGCTGAAGAAAGACTGTTAAGAGCTATTTTCGGTGAAAAAGCTCGTGAAGTCCGTGATAATTCCTTAAAAGTTCCGCATGGTGAAGGTGGAATTGTCATTGATGTTAAAATTTTCAAACGTGGTGAAAAAACCAATAACGATATGAATGCAGAAGTTTCTGAACTTGGTACAGGTGTGAATCAGTTAGTACGCTGTTATATTGCACAGAAACGTAAAATTTCTGTTGGTGATAAAATGGCAGGCAGACATGGTAACAAAGGTGTTGTTTCCAGAATTCTTCCTGAAGAAGATATGCCTTTCTTGCCTGACGGCACACCACTTGATATTGTATTGAATCCTTTGGGTGTACCATCTCGTATGAATATCGGACAGGTTTTGGAAGTACATCTTGGTATGAGTGCGAAAGCTTTGGGTTGGCATATTATGACACCTGTTTTTGATGGCGCTCATGAAGAAGATATTCGTGCTTGTTTCCGTGAAGCGAATGAAAAAAATACGCCTTATCGCAATGAACCTTTTGAATTAAATCAAATGGACAAAGTGATTAATCCGAAAGCCATTCACATGAATGAAGATGGCAAATTTACACTCTATGATGGTCGTACGGGTGAAAAATTTGATAACAGAGTTACTGTTGGCTATATGTATTATTTAAAACTGCATCATCTGGTAGATGATAAGATTCATGCTCGTTCTGTAGGTCCTTATTCACTGGTGACACAACAGCCTTTGGGTGGTAAAGCACAGTTTGGCGGTCAGCGTTTTGGAGAAATGGAAGTTTGGGCATTGGAAGCTTATGGTGCTGCATATACTTTGCAGGAAATTCTGACAGTCAAATCTGATGATACAATTGGACGTGTCAACACTTACGAACATATCGTAAAAGGTCAAAATGTCCCAAAAGCAGGTATTCCTGAGTCTTTCAAAGTATTAATTAAAGAAATGCAATCACTTGGTCTTGATGTAAAAGTTCTTGACGCAAATCAAGATGAAATCGACCTGAAACAGCATTTTGAAGAAGATGACGATATTCCAATGCCTGCAACAGATTTCATTGAGGATTATCAAAGCGATGATGAAGAATTTGAAGATAATGGCTATACAACACATGAAACTGACAGCGAAACTGAAAGCTTTGATGATGACCTTGACAATGGAGATGAACCTATTCTTGAAGTAGCCGAATCAAATTTAAATAGTGATGACTATGGAAGTGATACTAACGATTTTGATTTGTTCTAAGTCATGTCCGTTTTGTGGCAGGTAATCTCTGCCACAGAAATCTTGTATTTAGGAGGTAACCAACTTGGAATCTAATACTTTTGAATCTTTGCAAATCGGGCTTGCTTCTCCAGAGCGTATCAGAGAGTGGTCCTATGGTATTGTAGAACGCCCCGAAACGATTAATTACAGAACACAAAAGCCTGAAACAGGTGGTTTGTACTGTGAACGCATTTTCGGACCCACGAAAGATTGGGAATGTCATTGTGGTAAATTTAAAAAAATTCGCTTTAAAGGCAAAGTTTGTGACCGTTGCGGTGTAGAAGTCACAAGAGCCAGAGTCCGCCGTGAACGTATGGGGCATATTGAACTGGCAGCTCCTGTATCGCATATCTGGTATTTCAAAGGCACACCTTCTCGTATTGGGCAAGTGCTGGAAATTTCACAAAAACGTTTGGAAGAAGTGTTATATTTCACAAAATATGTTGTGATTGAACCAGGTGAAACGGCTTTATTAAAAAATAGTCTGCTCACAGAAGATGAATATACAAAAAATCATGAAAAATATGGTGATACGTTTATTGCAGAAATGGGTGCAGAAGCTGTGCAATGGCTTCTTGATGAA
>CAMWUF010000119.1 GCA_947177375.1 uncultured Ruminococcus sp. | reverse complement strand
AATAATAAAGAAAACCCAAATGACTTTCCCCTTTATTTATTTTACCAAGGGAAAAATTCTGAAAGTTATAAATTTTTTGGTGTACATACAGTTGAAGAAGATGGTATAAAGAAATATCGTTTTCGTGTGTGGGCTCCTAATGCAAAAAGTGTTTCCGTTGTTGGTGAATTCAACAACTGGAACAGAGAAATTAACCCAATGCAGCTGATTGCAACTGGTATTTGGGAGGCAACAATTGAAAATCTTGCCCAATGTGAAATGTATAAATACAGCATTGAGACACAAGATGAACGATTACTCACGAAAAGTGACCCATATGCGTCATATTATGAAGTGCGTCCTGCAACAGCTTCTAGAATTTATGAAAGCAATTATATCTGGCAGGATACAGAATGGCAACGTGAAAAGAAAAAATATGTTGTCTATAAACGCCCTATGAATGTCTATGAAGTGCATTTAGATTCATGGAAGAAAAATTCTGATGGTACAGTTTTAGATTACGTTTCTTTTGCAAAGCAAATGATTCCGTATATGCAAAAA
Source organism: uncultured Ruminococcus sp. (assembly GCA_947177375.1). GTDB lineage: Bacteria > Bacillota > Clostridia > Oscillospirales > Ruminococcaceae > UBA3855. The sequence goes on along the minus strand of CAMWUF010000119.1, from coordinate 4,173 downwards.
ATGTCTTATACACATATTGAATTTATGCCATTGACAGAATATCCATTTGATGGTTCTTGGGGCTATCAGGTAACAGGCTATTTTGCACCAACTTCACGTTATGGTACACCTGACCAATTTAAAGAAATGATTGATTTGTTCCATCAGGCAAAAATTGGGGTCATTCTTGATTGGGTTCCTGCACATTTTCCAAAAGACCCTTCCGGACTTTGCGAATTTGATGGTTCTTATTGCTATGAATATACAGACCCAAAGAAAATGGAACATAAATCATGGGGAACAAGAGTATTTGATTACGGAAAAGGTGAAGTGCGTTCTTTCTTAATTTCCAGTGCTTGCAATTGGCTTGATGAGTATCATCTGGACGGATTACGTGTAGATGCTGTTGCATCTATGTTATATTTAGATTATGACAGGCGTGACGGTGAATGGACAGCAAATATCAATGGCGGTAATGAAAATTTAGAAGCTGTTGAATTTTTCAGAAATCTGAATGAAATTGTTTTTTCAAAACACCCTGATGTACTTATGATTGCAGAAGAATCTACTGCATGGCCGCTTGTGACAAAACCAACAGATATTGGCGGATTGGGCTTTAATTTCAAATGGAATATGGGCTGGATGAATGACATGTTGCAATATATGTCACTTGACCCAATTTATCGGGCATATAATCATGATAAATTGACTTTCTCATTTTTCTATTGTTTCTCTGAAAATTATGTCCTGCCGATTTCTCATGATGAAATTGTCTATGGCAAATGTTCTATGATTAATAAAATGCCTGGATTTGAACGGGATAAATTTTCATCTTACAGAGCATTTTTAGCTTACATGATGGCTCACCCTGGCAAAAAAATGCTGTTCATGGGACAAGAATTCGCACAAAAAAATGAATGGAATTATCAAACACAACTTGACTGGGATTTATTAAATATTCCTGAACATCAGCAAACACAGAATTTTGTTGCAGAATTAAATAAATTATATCTAGATACGCCTGCATTATGGGATAATGATGATTCATGGGCAGGATTTAGCTGGATTTCTCATGATGATTATAAACAAAGTGTGATAGCATTCAGACGTATTGCTGATGATGGCAGTGAAGTTATCGCAGTTTGCAATTTTGTACCAGTCACTCGTGAAGATTATAAAATTGGCATTCCATTTGAGGGCGAATATGAATTATTATTCAGCACAGATGATATAAAATTCGGCGGACAAGGCTTAGCTTTGCAACATTATGAAACACTTGAAATTGGTATGCATGGTTTTGACCAAAGTATTTCTCTTACACTTCCTGCATTGTCTGTATTGTACTTAAAACGCATTGTCAAAAAACAAAAATCACTTGCTGAGCTTGCAAATGAAATTGCTGAGAAAAAAGAAAAAATTTCTGAATTATCTAAAACAGAATAAAAAACATAAAATATTATGATAGGAGCTGTTTTTGTGACGTGAAAATAGCGAAACAGCTCCGTCTAAAATAGGAGGATAATTTTTATGAATGCTAAGAAAAAAGTCATCGCAATGCTTCTGGCAGGCGGACAGGGCAGCAGATTATATGCCCTGACACAGAACGTTGCAAAACCAGCTGTGCCTTATGGTGGCAAATATCGTATTATTGATTTTGCATTGTCCAACTGCACGAATTCTGGAATTGATACAGTTGGTGTATTGACACAGTATCAGCCACTTGTTCTGAATGAATATATTGGCAATGGTCAGCCATGGGATTTAGACAGAATGTATGGTGGTGTGCATGTGTTGTCACCATTTGAAACAAAAGAGGGTGCAGACTGGTTTCAAGGTACTGCAAATGCAATTTATCAAAATATGCGTTTTATTGAGCGTTACTCTCCAGAATATGTCATTGTACTGGGTGGCGACCATATTTACAAAATGGATTATTCTAAATTAGTAGAATTCCATGAAGCAAATCAAGCAGATGGTACAATTGCAGTAATTGATGTTTCTTTGGAAGAAGCGTCCAGATTTGGTATTATGATTTGTGATGACGAGAACAGAGTCATTGATTTTGAAGAAAAACCGAAAAATCCACGTTCTACGCTTGCATCTATGGGTATTTATTGTTTCACATGGGAAAAACTCAAGAAATATTTAATCGAAAATGAAAATGCAAATACAGGTTCTAAAGATTTTGGTAAAGATATTATTCCTGCAATGCGTGAAAATGGAGAGCGTTTATTTGCGTATACGTTTGATGGCTATTGGAAAGATGTTGGTACTTTGGATAGCCTTTGGGAAGCAAATATGGATTTATTAAGCCCATCTGTGCCACTTGATTTATATGACCCGAAATGGAAAATTTATGCTCGTCATAATAATATGCCACCACAGTATATTGGCGATACTGCTAAAATTGAAAATTCTATGATTACAGAGGGTTCCAATATTAATGGCGAAGTAGATTTCTCTGTCATTTTCTCTGGTGTTACAATTGAAGAAGGTGCAACTGTAAATTATTCTATTTTAATGCCTGGTACAGTTGTAAAATCTGGTGCAGTAGTAGAATATGCAATTGTTGGCGAAAATTGCGTGATTGAATCTGGTGCAAAAATCGGCATTAGTCCAGAAAATATTCAGAATAGAGATGATTGGGGCATTGCTGTTGTCGGTCATAATGTAACAGTTTCTGGCAGTGCTGTTGTTAAGCCAAAAGATATTATCTCTGAAAATGTATAAGGAGGCAAAATAGATGAGTGTCAATACAAATGTACTTGGTATGATTTTTGCAAGTTTGCATGATTCAGCCGTAATTGAATTAACAAAACAAAGAACAATGGGTTCTATCATGTTCGGTGGCAGATATCGTCTGATTGACTTTCCATTGTCTAATATGGTAAATTCTGGTATTACACAAGTTGGTGTAATTACAAAATCAAATTATGGTTCTTTACTTGACCATCTGGGGACAGGCAGTGAATGGGATTTGGCAAGGAAAAAAGGCGGTTTGCATTTATTACCACCGTTTAGCCAAAATTCTGGAGACGGCGTTTATAGAGGTCGTCTGGAAGCATTAAATAATGTCTGGAATTATGTCGAAGGTTGCAAATGTGATTATATTGTCATGACAGATTGCGATTATGTGACAAATATTAATTTTGAAAAAGTAGTAAAACAGCATATCCAGACAGAAGCAGATATTACTGTTGTTTATGGAAAATATGATTATAACAACGAAGAATCCACAGGTGTTGATGTTCTGGAACTGGATTCTGAAAACAGAGTGAATGCTATTTTAATTGACCCACCAATTTCAGGCGAATGCAATATTAGTTTAGACATGTTTGTTGTCAAAAAAGATTTCCTGCGGAAACTTGTAAAAGATGCAGCTAGCAAGAATCAATATAGCTTAGTGTTAGATTGCTTACAGCCAAATGTAAAAGAATTTAAAATCATGGGCTATGAATTTGATGGCTATTTCAGTAGAATTGACAGCAAAAAGCATTATTTTGAAGCAAATTTAGCATTATTAAATGCAGAAAACAGAAATGCTTTATTCCAGACAAACGCACCTATTTATACAAAAACTGGTGATAACGGTCCTGTAAAATACGGATTAGAATCCAAAGTAAGTAATTCTCTCATTGCAGATGGCTGTATTATTGAAGGTACTGTTGAAAATAGTATTTTGTTCAGAGGTGTAAAAGTTGGAAAAGGCAGTGTTGTGAAAAATTGCATTTTAATGCAAGGGACAAATATTGGTGCAGACTGTTCATTAACAGATGTTATTATGGACAAGAATGTCACAACAGAAGATGGTCGAATTTTAACAGGTTCTGAAAGTTATCCTGTTTATATCGGCAAAAACGCTAAGCTTTAATTAATAATGATACAGAAAGGTGATTAATTTTGAATATACTGTTCGCCGCAAGTGAGGCTGTACCTTTTGCCGCCTCTGGTGGTCTGGCAGATGTAATAGGTTCACTTCCCTATGCAATTCATAACAAAGGACATGAATGTCGTGTTGTCATTCCATTATATAAATCAATTCGTCCTGAACTTCGGGCAGAAATGACATTTCTGACAAATATTACAGTTGATGTTTCTTGGAGAAAACAATATTGTGGTATTTTTACAGCTATCTGGAATGGTGTAACTTATTATTTTATTGACAATGAATATTATTTTGGTCGTGATGGTCTG
>CAMWUF010000118.1 GCA_947177375.1 uncultured Ruminococcus sp. | reverse complement strand
TATAGATAGAAAGGAGCTTTTTTTTGGAGCTGAAACATATTAGAAAAGAACAATTATCCCCTATGATGCAACAGTATTTTGAAGTAAAGCAAAACTATCAGGATTGTATTTTGTTTTATCGTCTGGGGGATTTTTATGAAATGTTCTTTGATGATGCCATACGGGTATCAAGGGATTTGGAATTAACACTGACAGGACGTGAATGCGGATTAAAAGAAAGAGCTCCTATGTGTGGTGTGCCGTATCATAGTTATGAATTATATGTTAAAAGATTATTGGAATTGGGCTGTAAAGTGGCTATTTGTGAACAAATGACAGACCCGTCAGAAAGTAAGGGACTTGTAGAACGTGAAGTGATTCGGGTGATTACGCCAGGGACTGTATTTGATATGTTAGATGATGCAAGTAATAATTATTTATGCAGTATTTATTGTCAGAAAGATAATACAGCGTTATGCTTTGCGGATTTGTCTACAGGAGAAGCAGCTGTTTATGCAGTTTCTGGTATGTATCAGCAGGAAGAAATTATAAATTTATTGTCCAGATATATGCCAAGTGAAATTTTATTTAATCAGGAATTTTTAAATCAGAAAGAAGTCACCAGATTTTTAAAAATCAGATTAAAATGTCTTTGTAATTTACGGGACGATGCATGTTTTGCACCTGAATTGCAAAATAAAATTGTTTGTCAACAATTTTCTGTACAGGCAATAGAAGAATTAGGGTTGCAATTAAATCATATTGAAACTTATGCCGTATGTGGCTTATTTGAATATATTCAGAATACGCAGAAATCTCCTGTTGGAAGATTTGTAAATTTAGAATTAAGTGACAGTGCGTCTTATTTGATATTAGATTATAATGCATTGAGAAATTTAGAATTAACTTCTACACTAAGAACAGGTAACAAGAAACATACTTTGTTAGGGGTTCTGGACAGTACAAAAACAGCTATGGGTAAGCGTATGTTAAAACAATGGATTGAACGTCCGTTAAGAAATCCTGCTGGAATTATGGCAAGACTTGATGCTGTAGAATGCTTCATAAAGCATAGCATGGAGCTGTTGCAGTTACAAGATTGTTTAGATAATGTCTATGATTTAGAAAGATTAATGACAAGAATTGTTTATAAAAAAGCGACTCCAAAAGATTTGCGTGCTTTATGCCAGACAGCAAAAGAATTGCCAGAATTGAAAAAAAATTTAGCTTGTTTTGAAGATAGTATGTTAATAAAAAAATTAAATCGTAATATTTCGGATTTATCACATTTAGCAGATTTAATTGACAGAGCAATTGTAGAAGAACCACCTGCTTTGCTGAAGGATGGTGGCGTGATAAAAGCAGGTTTTGACAAGAATCTTGATGAATTCAGAGATATTATGGAACATGGCAGTGACAGAATTGAACAAATCTGTGAAACGGAACGACAGAAAACAGGCATTAAAAATTTAAAAATAGGCAATAATAAAGTATTTGGCTATTATCTGGAAGTCACAAGGTCTTATTATGACAGAATACCGGATTATTATATCAGAAAACAAACACTTGCAAATGCAGAAAGATTTATTACAAAAGAATTAAAAGAAATTGAGAATTCAGTTTTAGGTGCGAAAGATAAGGCTTTGCAATTAGAACAAGAATTATATACACAAGTAAGAGATTATTTAGCACAGGCATTAATACAAGTTCAGGAAACAGCTTCGGCAATCGCACAAATTGATGTATTAGTATCTTTTGCAGAAACGGCTTCTAAAAATGATTATCAAAAACCTGAAATTGCAATTGATGGTGTATTGCATATTCAAGACGGACGGCATCCTGTTGTGGAACAAATGCTTGATGATGTATTTGTTCCAAATGATGTGTATCTTGATACGAATCAGAATAGAATGGCGATTATTACTGGTCCTAATATGTCTGGTAAATCTACTTATATGCGACAAACGGCTTTAATTGTCTTGATGGCACAAATGGGAAGTTTTGTTCCAGCAAGTTATGCAAAAATTTCTACTGTGGATAGAATTTTTACACGTGTAGGGGCTTCTGATGATTTGACAGCAGGAGAAAGTACTTTTATGGTAGAAATGAAAGAAGTTGCCGAAATTTTACGTTATGCGACTAAAAATAGCCTTGTGATTCTTGATGAAGTTGGCAGAGGAACTTCAACTTTTGATGGAATTAGTATTGCAAAAGCTGTTGCAGAATATATCTGCTGTGATAAAAAATTAGGCTGTAAGACGTTATTTGCAACACATTATCATGAATTGATTTCATTAGAACAGGAATTGCAAGGTGTCAGAAATTATAGCATTGCTGTCAGAAAAAATAAAGATGGTATCAGATTCTTGCGTAAAATTGTTTCTGGTGGTACAGATGATAGTTATGGTGTTGATGTCGCAAAATTAGCAGGTCTGCCAAATAAAGTGCTTGACCGTGCAAGAAAATTATTAAAAGAATTAGAAGAAAATAAACCTGTACAGAAATTAGAAAAATCAGAATCAGAGCAACAGTTTAGTTTTGCCATTCAGAGAGAATCTGAAATTTTGAGAGAATTAAAACGCATTCATATTGCAGAATTGTCAGATATAGAATGCAGGGAGTTTCTGGAAGAACTTTGCCAGATGTTAAATTGAAAGGGATTTTATTATGTCAGCAATTATGGTATTGGATAAACAGGTTGCAGAATTAATTGCAGCAGGGGAAGTGATTGAAAAGCCTGCGTCTGTTATTAAAGAGCTAGTCGAAAATGCAATTGATGCAGGTGCAAAACGTATTATAGTAGAAATTAAAAACGGTGGTACTTCTTTTATGCGTATTGTTGATGACGGCTGTGGCATGTCAGCTGAAGATGTTCCAAAGGCTTTTCTTCGGCATGCAACCAGCAAAGTATGCAAAAAAGAAGATTTAGAACAGATTCATACATTGGGATTTCGTGGTGAAGCTCTTGCTTCTGTAGCGGCTGTTTCTAAAGTTACTGTTATGACAAAACGCCGTGAAGATGATTTTGGCTCACAGTATGAAATCATTGGCGGTGAGGGTGGCATTGTGGAAGAATGTGGTTGTCCTGATGGGACAACGCTAATTATTAAAGATTTATTTTTTAATGTTCCCGCAAGAAAAAAATTTATGAAACGTGATACAACAGAGGGAAATGCTGTTTCTCAAATGATTCAGAAAATTGCTATCTCACACCCTGAAATTGCTTTTAAATTTATTCGTGATAATAAAATTGATTTTCACTCTGACGGCACAGGCGAATTATTAACAGCTATTTATGCTGTTTATGGGAAAGATTTTGCAGGAGATTTAATTCCTGTTTCTCATGAACAGGAAAATGTTTCTGTAAAAGGCTATGTGATTAAGCCGTTATATGCAAAAAGTAATCGCAGTTTTCAGAATTTTTTTGTGAATACCAGATATGTCAAATCAAGAACTTGTTCTGTTGCAATTGAAAGTGCCTATGAAAATTTATTAATGACAAATAAATTTCCAGCATGTGTGCTTTTATTAACAATGCCTCCTGATACACTTGATGTGAATATTCACCCTGCAAAAGCAGAAGTAAGATTTTCTGATGAGCGAAGAGTAATTGATGCGATTTATTGTGCTGTGAAAAATGCATTTGTACAAGAGGGTTTGATTTATGATTTTCAAACCAGAAAAGCCGAATGGTATGGTGATAATTCTAAAATAGAATCTCAACCAAAAGTATTTGAAGAAATTCCCCAAGAACCCACTAAAAAATTAGTATATACGCCTTTAAAGCAAAGTGATATGCCATTCCGTGTGCAGATACCTAATTATAAGCAAGATAATCAAAATAATCAAAATCAAACTTCAAATCAACAAACACAAGAGTTTACAGAATCTTTGCCAAAATCTGTATTTGTATCAGAAAATTATATTGATATAGAGGGAGAACCAGACGAAGAAGAATTAATTTCAAAAAATGCTCCTGAATTAGCAGTGCAGGAAAAAATTCAAGAAACATTAATTCCAGAAAATAAAAATTCTAAAAAATTATTTCCAAATGTTCATGTGATTGGAGAGTTATTTGCAAATTATATCATTGCCCAATCAGGTGATTCTATGATAATGATTGATAAACATGCTGCACATGAAAGAATTATTTTTGAAAAATTGAAAAAAAATAATGGCAGGCAATATCAGCAAAAATTATTACAGCCAATTAAAATATTATTAACGCTAGATGAATTTTCTGCAATGGAAGAAAATCAGGCATTATTAGAAAATTTAGGATTTGCAGTTGATTTTTCAGAAAAACCTGAATTAATTACAACTGGAATACCAGCTTTTTTTGAAGGATTGCATTTAGATGAAGTGATACAAGAAATTGCAAGTAATTTATACTTGGGAAAAGTCAATCCACAAAGTCATATGCTAGATGATTTATTACATGAATTGGCTTGTAAATCTGCCATAAAAGCCAATGATAAAAATAGTATGCCAGAATTACAGGCATTGGCGGAACAAGTCTGCAATGATGAAGCTATCAGACATTGTCCGCATGGTCGTCCTGTTATGTTTGTTATGTCAAAATATGAACTGGAAAAGCAATTTAAAAGAAAATTATAGATTATAAATTTAAAAAGGGAGATTTCATGCAGAATAAAAAAATAAAAGTACTTGCGATTGTTGGAGCAACAGCTTCTGGAAAAACAGCTTTGGGTGTGGAGCTGGCAAAAAAATTTGATGGTGAAGTGATTTCAGCCTGTCA
>CAMWUF010000117.1 GCA_947177375.1 uncultured Ruminococcus sp. | reverse complement strand
AAAGGAATTTAATTTATTTAAAATATCAGTAATAAATTCTTTATCATAAGATTCTGGATAAGGTGTATTTGTTAACATGCAAGCTTCTGTCAGATTTGGCAACAGGAAATCTGCACCAAAGCAAAGCGGTTTCATGGCATTAATATAATTATTATCAAAGGCTGGATAAAATTTTCCATTATCGCCTATCACAGGGTCAACAAATAATTTACAATTCTCTGTGCCAAAGTTCTTAAAAATATCAATCACATGATGAATTTGTTTTTCATTGCCAAGATAACCAGTGTAAATTGCATCAAATTTAATATGTTCTTGTTTCCAGTGTTCTAAAATTGCTGGTATATCATCTGTTAAATCATGACAAGTAAAATTTTTAAATCCTGATGTATGGGTAGATAATACAGATGATGGTAAAATACAAGTTTCTATGCCACAAGCAGATAAAATCGGCAATGCAACTGTTAAAGAACATTGTCCCACACAAGAAATATCTTGAATTGTTAAAATTTTGGGATAATTCATGAATATCAACTCCTATTATTTTTATATGATTTAAGATAAGTAAATTATAGCATAGTGAAAAATAAAAGTCAAATAAATAGAAATGATTCTGCATGTTGTACAAAGATATTTAAAAACAGATTGACTTTTTAGGGAACTTGTGCTATAATAAAATTATTAATTATATTATTATTTTACGAAGTGAGGTTTTGCAAATGGGTATTTTAAGAGCAGTTGCAACAGCGTTTAATAGCACACTGGCTGACCAGTGGAAAGAATTTTTTTATTGTGATGCGATGCCATCTGATGTGCTTGTGATGAGAGGACAGAAAAAAATTTCTAGAAAATCAGCGAATAAAAAAGGCAATGATAATATTATTACAAATGGCAGTATTATTACAGTTGCTGATGGACAATGTATGATAATTGTTGACCAAGGAAGAATAGACACAATCTGTACACAAGCAGGTGCTTTTGAATATATCAATTCTAGTGAACCTAGCTTTTTTGGCGAATCACTAGGAACTGGTATAAAATCTACATTTGAAACAATGGAGAACAGAGTTCAATATGGTGGTGATGCTGCACATGACCAAAGAGTGTATTATTTTAATTTAAAAGAAATTATGAATAATAAATTCGGTACGCCAACGCCTGTGCCGTTTCGTGTAGTAGATAGAAATATTGGCTTAGATATTGATATTAGCATTCGTTGTAATGGGGAATATAGTTATCAAATAACAGACCCTTTATTATTTTATCAGAACGTTTGCGGAAATGTTGCAAATATATATACAAAAGAACAACTTGCAAGCACACTGAAAAGTGAATTTTTAACAGCTTTGCAACCAGCATTTGCAAGAATTTCTGAAATGGGTATCAGATACAGTGCATTGCCAGCACATACTTTGGAATTAGCAGATGCATTAAATCAAGCACTTTCTCAAAAATGGGAAAAAACAAGAGGAATTAAAATTTGTAATGTTGCAATTAATTCTGTATCAGCTTCCAGAGAAGATGAAGAATTAATGAAACAAGCCCAAAGAACAGGCATGTTGCAAAATCCTACTATGGCAGCGGCAAGTTTAGTATCTGCACAGGCAGATGCGATGCGAAATGCTTCTCAGAATAGCAATGGTGCAATGATGGGATTCATGGGAATGAATATGGCACAACAAGCAGGCGGTGTGAATGCACAGCAATTATATCAAATGCCTGTACAATCAGCTCCCGTGCAACAGCCAACGCAAGATATTAATAATAATTTAAATCATTGGATTTGTTCTTGTGGTACGCAGAACACAGGCAAATTCTGTGCGGACTGCGGAAAGCCAAAGCCTGTTAATAATAATACTTGGACTTGTTCTTGTGGTGCAAGTAATACAGGAAAATTTTGCTCTGAATGTGGCAAACAAAAGCCCTCTGGTGCAAAATTTTATCGCTGTGTAAAATGCGGTTGGACACCTGAAAATCCAGCAAGACCGCCTAGATTTTGTCCAGAATGTGGTGATATATTTGATAATAATGATTTAGTTTCTTAAAAATATTTGATAAATAGATTAAAGGGGATGATTTTTTTTCATGTTTCATTTTATTTTAGGTGGTTGTGGCACAGGAAAATCTACTGTACTTATGAATCGAATGAAAGCAGATTTGCAAAATCAGAAAGATATTTTATTACTTGTGCCAGAACAATTTTCGTTTGAAGCTGAAAAAAAGCTGTATGCATTTTTAGGTGCAAAATTATTTAATGATTTTAAAACTTATAGTTTTGCGACACTTTCACAGAAAATTCTACAAGAAAGCGATAGGCGAAATCATAATTATGCATCTGAACATGGAAAATTATTATTTTTATATCAGGCTGTACAGCAATGTCAACAACAAAAAGAATTACAGCTTTTAGGCAAGCAATATCATTCTGATTTTCTTGCACAGTTACAAGGAATTATGACGAAAATCCGCAAAGCAGGTGTTACTGCGGAACAGCTATATTTTACAGCACCTGTATTTTCTGGAAAATTAAGCCAGAAAATACAGGATATTGCAAAAATTTTAGATAAATATGATAAAATTTTAGAACATCATGAACTTTGTGATAGTTTAACAGATTTGACAGAATCTGCAAATATTGCAATTATGCGTGATTTTTTTAGTCATAAGCAAATCTATATTGATGAATTTGACAGCTTTACTGGTGACCAGTATAAAATGTTAGAAGTGATTTGTGAACAAGCTGAAAATGTTACAATTGCAATTCGTTCTGATGCGATGCAGGAAAAATCATCTGGTATTTTTATTGGTGGAAATCATACTTTTGAGCAATTAAGACGACTTGCACCAGATAATATTACCATTCAGGAATGCAAAAATTATCAACGTTCTGCCTATTCTGATTTGAAATGCATTTCGGAACAAATTCCAAGAAGAAATAATATTACAAATTCTTATGAATATCAAAATCATGTACATATTTTTTCAGCTTATGACAGTATTTCAGAGATAGAATATATTTGTGCGACGATTTGCAAATTATTAGCAGAAGATAAAAATCTAGCATGTCATGATATTGCGATTGCAGTCAAGCAAACTGAAATTTATCTGCCTTTGTTAGAGCGTGCCATGTCCAGATATCATCTGCCTTATGATATTGCTGTTAAGAAATCTGTCTTGCATACAGAATTAATTCGTTATTTTTTGAATTTACTTGAAATTTTATGTTCATCATCATGGTCAACAGATATGATTCTGCGTTATTTAAAAAATCCATTTTCTGGCTATGATTTAGAAATTATTTCTATGCTGGAGCATTTCTGCTTTACTTATAGCATTGACAAGCAGGATTGGACAAAGTCTTTTTATGAACAAAGTACAGAAATAAGCGAAATCATAGAACAATTTGGCGGACAAGATTTAGAAAATTTACGTGCAGAATTAATTAGTTTATTACAGGATTTCAAAAATCAATGTCATCAGGCAAGTATCAAAGAAATCTGCTATTTGTTATATCAGCATTTGTGTGATAAAAAACAGGATTATCAGGAAATTTACGAAAATTTAACGATTCTGCAACAACATGAATTTATTACAGTCTGGAATATTTTGTCAGATACTATGGATACAATTGTCAGTATATTTGGCACTGAAAAAATAGCAATTACAGAATTAAAAAATTTATATCATATTTTTGTGTTATTATTACAAAACAGTAGTTTTTCCATGCCACCACAAACACTGGATAGTATTCGTATTGTAAATGCCCAAACAGCCCGTTTGAATGCACCTAAAATTGTCTTTGTTGTCGGTGTATCAGACGGGGTATTTCCTAGTGATATCAGGGAAAACAGCATGTTTCCGCAACATGAACTGGAATTATTAGAAAAACAAAATATTAAAATTTCACGCCTTTTTCCAGAATTATATTCAGATGAATTATTAATTATTAATAAAATTTTTTCTGCACCGTCTGAGCAATTATATCTGACTTATCCTAGCGTGAATGCAGACCATGAATTAAATAATTGCTCTATTATGATTGAAGAAATTCTTCGATTATTTCCAGATTCTGATATTTTACAAACACAGGAAACGATTAATTTAGACTATTATGCATGGACATTAGAATCAGCGTATTTTCATTTTGTAAGAAATTTAAATCAAGATAGTCATATGCTTGCGTCTTTGCGTGAAATTTTAGAACAAGATGCTGTTTATGCTTCTAAAATAGAAAAATTATTTCATGCCCAAAAAGAACAAAATATTCATATTTCGCCTGAAATTATGCAAAAATTAATTGGTGAGAAATTAAATATTTCTGCTTCCAGTATTGAAAAATTTTATAAATGCCCGTTTCTGTATTTCTGCACACACTGTTTGCATTTATACGCACCAGAAAAAAATCAATTTACAGCAATTAATATTGGCAATTTTGCACATCATTGTCTTGAAAAAATTCTGAAAAAATATGATATTCCTGCATTTTTAAAATTATCTGAAACACAGTTGCAGGAAGAAATTAATTTATTATCTGAAAATTTTTCAAAGGAAAATTTTTCAGATGCGATTCGCCGTGATGGAAGATTTCAGTTAAATTATCACATGACGGGGCAAAATTTACTGCGATTATTGCAACATATGCAGGAAGAATTAAAAGATTCTAAATTTAAGCCATTTGAATTTGAAAAAAAATTAAAGCCTTTTGCAATGAAAAATGGAAAATTCAAACCACATGGTTTAAAAAAAAAAACTCA
>CAMWUF010000116.1 GCA_947177375.1 uncultured Ruminococcus sp. | reverse complement strand
ATTTTAGACGGTAATATATAGGAGTAGAAAATTTTATTAGAGATTCATGAAATAAGCAGAACATTAGATAAAAACTAAAAAGTCTGCTAAGGAAAGAGATTATAATAAAATTGAAGAACTTCCGCAGTTGATATCAAAATAACAAAATAGAAATTTGGAGGTGTTAATTATGAAACGATATCAAATATTTATTAGTTCAACATATACTGATTTAAAATTAGAAAGAGAAGCAGTCTTGCAAAATGTTCTTAAACTTCAGCATATTCCTATTGGTATGGAATATTTTGTTTCAGCAAATGAGGAACAATTTAATTATATTAAGAGACTCCTTAATGAAACAGATTACTATATCATTATTATAGGAAATAGATATGGTTCGGTAGCTGCTGATGGTATCAGTTATACTGAAAAAGAGTTTGATTATGCTGTGAATTTGGGAATTCCAGTAATTGCATGTATTCATAGCAATCCTGATTCTCTTCCAATTAACAGATGTGATACAGACCCGATTGCAAAAAAGAAGCTTAAAAAATTTAGAAATAAGATAATGAACCATAGAATGGTGAGTTGTCTTGATTGGAACAATCCAGAAGCTCTTTCTACTGAAATTGTTGTTGCCTTAGTAAATACGATTGAACGTTATCCAAGACCTGGTTGGGAGAGAGTTATATCTTATGAAAACTCAGATTCATTGAATCCAAGAAATGATTCGAGAGAAGTAGAATTTCAAACAGATGAAAATTTCCCAGAAGAATTTATACTATTACCAGAACATGAAAATGGCAAAACTGCACATATTGAATGGGAAAGTACACCAAATTTCTTTCATAAATATTTAGATTTGCATCGAGAAGGAAAGATTACGATAGGAGAAGTGTCTTTATCTTTCTTTAATGGTTCAAGATGGTTGACAGATAATGAAAGAATAAGTATATTAAATGAAATATGTGAGGAAAATATACCTTGTCGTATTTTGATTAATGGCGAATCTGAATCTATACAAGCAGTCCATCAAAACATGATGAAAAACGAACAAAATACAATTTTACCAGAATACCCCCCTGTTTCACAAGGAATAAAATTGTGGAATAGACGTAGGATAAAATGTTCTAACATAAAAATTCGTATTTCTCTCTTTCCGTTATTACATAGTTATTACCATATTAAATTAACTGATAATAAGTCCAAAAGTGCCATAAGAGTAGCATTCTACAGATATGGAAATGTAGATTTAAACAGTTGCTATATGAAAATATTTGATGGAGAAACAAAATTTTATGAATCATATTGTGAAGAATTTAAATTTTTATGGCGAAGAGCTATAGACATTGATAAGTATTTAAAAAATAAATATTGAGGGTGAGTTAAGAATGAAAAAATACATTAAGTTAATGTGTGCTGCAAAAATTAATTTGATAGTAGATGTGATTGGAAAACGTCCTAATGGTTATCATAATCTCCAAAATATTTTTCAAAGCGTGAATTTATACGATACGTTAGAAATATCTGTAGAAGACGGGAACGGTATCTCTCTCTCTTGTGATACAGATGATATTCCATGCAATGAAGATAATCTTGCATGGAAAGCAGCTAAGGCTATGTTAGAAATTTCACATAAAAACGTCAGAATTCATATTAATCTTTTTAAGAATATCCCTTCCAGTGCAGGTATGGGCGGCGGTTCGGCAGATGCTGCTGGAGTACTTTATGGTCTCAATAAATTACTAGAATGCGATTTTTCTGTTAAACAACTTCAGGAAATTGGTTTGAAAATAGGAGCAGATATCCCATGTATGCTTTGTGGTGGGACAGCTTATGTAGAAGGCATAGGAGAAATTATCACACCATTGGAGCCTATAGATTCATTGAATTTAATCATTGTGAAAGGTATAAGTGGAATTTCTACACCTATTGCTTATCAAGCAATTGATACACTTATAAATCCTGTTCATCCTAATACTACAGTTGCACTTCAAGCAATAAAAAACCATGATGTAGAACTTCTCAAAAGTACCTGTGATAATCTCTTTGAAGAAGTAACGACTATTGAAGACGTATTTCGGGCAAAAAGACGCCTTCTTGAATGCGGTGCAGAACGTAGTATTATGTGTGGAACTGGTTCAGCAGTATTTGGTATTTTCTCGACGAAAACTTCAAAAGAAACATTAACTACTATTGCCGATACGCTCTCAAGGGAATTCAAATTTGTAAAAGTTGCCAAACCTACACAGAAGAATATTATTATAACTGAATATTATTTCTAATATCGTAGCGAAAAGAATTCTTTTGCTGAGCAGTATTGTATCAGAATGAATATGTGTTATAGATTTAGAAAGGATTAATTTATTAGGTGAAAATATGGTTAGTAAATATAGAATATTTATCAGTTACAGAGGAAATACTAAGGGTATTGATTTTGCTCGTTCCTTATATAGATATCTTAAGGAAGATTCATATTCTAAGGAAAAATATGGAGGAATTTATTTCTCTGAGGAAGAGGAGATATCCGAAAACTTTATTGAATGTATTCCAAGAGTTATGGCGGATGTAAAGTATTTTATACTGCCTTTAACCAAGGATTTCTTTACTGATTTCAAAAAGCATAAGGATAACTCTGTAACTTACAAAGAGATTGTAACTGCACTACAAAATGAGGATATACATTTTATAGCAGTTAAATTTGAAGGATTTCAGTTTGATAAAGAACTGATTACAGATTTATTTGGAAGTAATTCCAATAAATTTTTAGGTTGCAAACAGATCTCATATAATTATAACGATGAAATGCAGACTATGCGTATTGTCGGCGATCAACTGGTTCAGGAAGCTTTTATTACCCGGTCAATAAGGGATTTTGAAAAATCCTCTAATGTACATCTTGCTTTTAAGCGTGATACTGAGGATCCAAATGATTATCCATATTATGAACGTCTATATGATGTAAAGAAAATAATACTTATGAACTTTGCGGCAACTACTTTTATGGCTGGATATGATATTGCAACTATTTATCAGTCGAATGAATATCTTCGTCGATGGTTTCAATCAAGATTGATGAATGGCGAGATAGAAGTGGAGGCTGTGCTTACTAATCCCTATTCACAGGCAGCAATTGATGCAGAAAAATATAAGATGTTTCCAGATGGAGATCGAATACAAAAAAGCAAAATTATAATTCACAATCTCAATAAGTTCTACAAGTTCAAGGAAAAGAATCCTCATGCGAAGATGAGAATATATCTTACAAATATTTCTCTTCCTTATGGAGTAATGATTACAGAGCATAAGAATCGTAAGAACAATCATATTAAGGTTGATATGTATGCTCCGGTGCCAGGCGATGACAGATTCCGTCCTTCTTTCTATCTGCTTGAGGATAATCTTGAAACAAGAGAACTTTACCATTTTTATAAAAATAATCTAATGAGAGTAATGCAGGAGTATTCAATGGAATATAATAATCATCCTGATGTTAGTTGGCTTTTAAAAAAGAATATTATTCACAAAGCTAAAATTAGTAGTAACACGAGAGCTCACACCAAAATGGCATTTTCGCAGTGTATGAAAAGAAAATTTCCAATTGAGGTCGATTTGTTATCTTTAAGTGATGGAATTATTGTTGTTGGCAGACAGGATGAATTTCGTGAGATAACTGGAGTTAATGATGTTAGTCAGCTTTCTTGGAAACAATTGAAAAGTGAAATAAAAAAGAGTGCTGTTATAGAGGCAAATCAGATTTTCACACTTTCAGACTTTTTGGAATATATACATGGTGTCATTCCTGTATTACTAGAAATCAAAAGCAATGATTTTTGTGCTGATAGTCAAGAGAATTCTATGCTTGTATATAGTGTTGTGAATAAAATCAGAACTTATATTCGTAAATATGGATTAGAAGATAATACAGGTAAAGTGGCGATTCATTCATCAAATCCCTATATTTTGAGGATGATTAGGGATATGGATTGCATGATACCAATTGGTCAGATTTCTCTCAATTTCGATCGAAGTGAGTATAAAGATGTTGTAGACGAAGTAAGGAAAAAAATGCATCGTGAACAGTTGTATATGGAAATTGTTGAGCCTGATTTTATCAGCTATGATATACGTGATTTACCGAACCAGAGAATTCAGAGACTTTGTAAGCAGCACAATATACCTTTGCTTGCTTGGACGATTAAAGACGGCGATGAGCAGGAAACAGCTGAAGAGAGTAGTGACAATATTATTATTGAGGGGTCCAATTCCTATTTGTAAGAGATTTTAATTCATAAACAATAGATCTGGAAACAGCAAAATACGCTCTTTTGCAAAGCGGTGGACAAAATTTAGCATACATGAAGAATATTCGAGTTGCTAGTGAGAAAGAAATTATTATTGATAAGGATTTATTATCTATGCTAGCATATGATATATACTTGTATGTGGAACTGTCTATTATGAACAAAATAAGCCATGAGAAAGTTTTAGCCACATTACAGAAATATACCAACATAGAAATTTACATCAAGGGTGAATGTTAAAAAAATAGGATAAGCTATGTGTATTATGCCACAGAACAGAAGATGAAATCATCACAGCTGGACAAGTACCATTCTAAAAATTATTTTCAAAATTTCCATAGGTGTACCAAGATATACCTGTGGAAATTTTATAAAAAAAGTCTGTTTCAAAAATAGCAAGCAACGTAAATCGATAACCACCTACAAAATTTTTTAGATTTTGGAAACAAAAAAAGAAGTGATTAACATAAGCA
>CAMWUF010000115.1 GCA_947177375.1 uncultured Ruminococcus sp. | reverse complement strand
TAAAATAACAGCTTTGATAATGACTGTTATGTTATTTACAGGCTGTAGTCAGAAACAAGAAACAAATATCACAGAAGATGAATTACCCTATGGGGCTACAATGAGAGAAAATAAAACAAGTTTTGCTGTGCCAATGACTTATGACAGAAGATTTCTGGAAGAAGAACAAGTAACGGCTGTTGCAAATTATTTTGCATCCATTCAAAATCAAGATGTGGATTTATATTTAGAAAATGCCTTGCCTGTTTATACAGAATATCAAATTAGTGAAGTATATTCTTATCAGGAAACAAGCGAACTTGTAAATAATTTGCATCAAGGAATTGCGAATCAAACGGGTGAAGATTTTAAATTTCAAATGATTTTAATTAATGAATTTTCACAGGACAGAAATTTTGGTGGTCTGGAAGCGATGCTTGATTTATTAGATAATATTACTGATTCGGATATTAAATTTTCAGAACAAATTCAAGGTGCTTGGGCTTTGGAATTAGAACTAAATTTTATATATGATAAACAAGCTAATTTTGGGCTTGTTGATAGCCAATGGGTATATTTATTTCAGCTAGATGATAAGTATTATTGCTGTATGTAAGGAGAATTAAAATGCCTAGATTTTTTACAGAATTTGCGGATTCACAAGAAATTATGATTACTGGTGAAGATGCAAGACATATCGGGCGTTCGCTTAGAATGCGTGTTGGTGAAATGCTGACAGTTTGTTCTTGCGGAATGGATTATGAATGCCAAATTATAAAAATTACAGATTCAGAAGTATTTTTAAAGCCTTTGAACATTTCTCCCTGTGCTTCTGAACCCAATCTTAAAATTACGTTATATCAGGCGATACCTAAACAGGACAAGCTTGCGGAAATTGTGCAGAAATCAACGGAATTAGGCGTTTTTGAAATTGTGCCTGTTCTGACTTCCAGATGTATTTCCAGACCTGAAAAAAAAGAATTTGAAAAAAAACGTCAGCGTTTACAGAAAATTGCTATGTCTGCGTCTAAACAATCTGGCAGGGGAATCATTCCTGAAATTCAGCCTTTGCTGACTTGGAAAGAGGCTCTTGCAGATAGTAAAAAACAGGATTTGAATATCATGCTTTATGAAGAAAAAGGCGGAATACATTTTCATGATGTGCCTTTTCAAAATCATTCTCATATTGGGCTTTTCATTGGCAGTGAGGGCGGTTTTTCAGAACAGGAAGCACAAGAGGCAATCTCTGCGGATTGTTATCAGGTATGGCTTGGAAATAGAATTCTGCGTTGTGAAACTGCTCCAACGGTTGCAATTTCTATTTTGATGTATCTGACTAAAAATATGTGATGAATTTCTGAAATTTTAGAAAAACTATTGAAATTTTTAAAATTATGTGCTATAATAATTCTGTAATCTCTGGCAGAGACTAACCGCAGGAACTCTGCTGACTGGATAAATTATTTTGCGGAGAAATGAGGACTGTTATTTTATGAAAAGTTTTAAATTAATTGGCGTGATTGTTGCGACTGCAATTGCAACTGCTACGGCTGTATTGCTGGTATTGCAAAGAAGCCGTAAGAAAACCAGAATGCGTTTTGATAGTACAGATGATGATGATGATGATTTCATGAATGATGTTTATAATTGCAATGTAGATGATTTAGATGTAGAATTTCCTGCATCAGAGGAAGAAGATATTTCAGAACAAACTGCCGAAGCTGCAGAAGAAGTTGTGGAAGAAGTCAAAGAGACCATTCAGGAAACAGCAGATAAATTGTCAGATGTTGTTTCAGAAATTGGCGAAGATGTAACCGAAGTTCTGGAAGAATCTGCAACAGATACAGACGAAGATTAAAATAAACCCCGATGTCATTGCATCGGGGTTATAATTTTTATCAGTTTATTTTATAAATTTTCAGTTAAGCCTGTAATATATTGCATAATTGCAAGGGAATCTGTTGTGTCTACAATGCCGTTTCCGTCAATGTCTAATGCTTGTGTTTGTTCAGAAGTTAATGTTTTCTGTCCAAGAATGGCTTTATTTGCAACAATAACATCTAGAATATCTACTTCTCCATCGCCTGTTGCATCGCCTTTTACAGCAGGGATTTCAATTTCATCTTCCAGTGTCATAATGTTGCCATTTTCAGTTTCTTTAAGAGCATTTCTGCATTCGTCCCAGAAAGCATAAACATACTCCCATGCAGATTTTTCATCCATGAAAAGTGGACGACCATCTACTTCTGATATGATAGATGCAGGGTCAACGTTTTCTAAATCATTATTAGCAGAATTCATATTCGCATAATAATAAATTACATCCATACTACCATCACTATAGATAAAGCCAGATTTTCCAGGTACATAATCTAATCCATTCGCTCTAACTCCGTCATCCTTAAGTGGAACAGAATAAGTTACTCCATTTATTGTAATATCTGTCATACTAGCAAAACTATTAAAATCTTCAAAAAACCAATTTTGTAGTCTCCGAATATAAGTGATTTCACCAACGACACTTTCATAAGTTCCAATACCTGTGCTGTCAATTTCAGCAAGAGAATATGTTAGACCTGTTGATTCGTCAACAAAGGATTCTGGACACATGCTATCTGATAGAATTTCACCACTAGCTAAATCTACATCAATGATATGAGTAATTCCATCAATGATACCCTTATAATATGCATCAGAAGCAAGCTCTTCTATGCTACCAGGGCATGAATAGAAAGAATAAGATATGCCATCAATTACAATATCTTTAGGAATATTTGTGCCTAAAACCTGACCATCATAAAATCCATTTGGTGCTATGACACTAGCAACACAAGTTACGCCATCAACAACGCCTTCATAAACATAGCAATTAAAAGCTTCTTCCTTAAAAGAATACGTAACACCATCAATGACAATATCTTCTTTTGATTTTAAAGTTGCAATATTTATTGTAGGTATACCTTCAGGACGAAAATTTGAGCCGTCCCAGTAATAAGGTTTTCCGTCAATTTCAGTCTCGTATCCAATTTCGAGAGCATACCCTTTGATAGGGCAAGCAGAACAAGCAAGTAACAATGCACATGCAAGGCTAGCTATTTTCTTAGCTTTCATAAATATCACCTTAGCCTTTCTAAATTTTATCGTAATATCGAAGATTGCCCTAAAATATATTTGTTTATTTCTTCAACATCTTTCATATTAACAGTTTCATCTAAATTAACATCAGCCGCAAGATTAAATGCAGCTTCATTATATGAGCTTGCCACTGTAGTAGAGTTCATACTTGCTTCAAATAATAAATGGTTAATATTTTTTGTTATATTTAAGGTGTCTATTGTGTCAACAACTCCGTTACGGTCTACATCACCTAAAGCATAAATGCATTTTACAAAATTATAATACTCAGTTTTTTTACTATTATATCCTTCAATTTTATCAGAAGGACTCTTAATATTACTACTTGTGTAACAATGTATGCCATATTCTGAACTAACACCACCAATAGCAAAGATATTAGAAAATGGAAGTTCTTGACGCATAATATTAGCATATATGCCAACACCCCCACGAGTAGCCCTAAATGGTTTTGATATAGAACACATATTTGAGTCATCTATAAAACTAGTCGGCAGAAAATCGTCTAACCTAGGAGCATACCAACAAGCCCCCTTTGTAAGTTCATTATGCATAGAATAATCTACAGTAAAATTTGTACCCATTAGCACTGCTGTTGGACCATTAATAATTGCAAAATAATGCTTAGTGCCAGTAAGTCCAGAAGTTTTTCTATAGCTGTTATATGCTGTATAACACTCTTCGCCTGAATAAGTTACAATCCCATTCATGTCATTGTTACCAGTTAAAGCCTGTTCCCATTCCAGTACATCTTCATCAGAAATCATATCCTGATTTCTCATTTCTTCCACCTGTTTGGCAACTCGTATCGTAGTTGCGACATCTTCCGCTGAAATTTCCCCAGCGATTTCTTTTTCTTCCAATTGTTCAGCTACCCATGCGGAGAGGGTCATTTCCTCAACTTCAGCTACTTCTGTAAAATCTTCTGCATGAGAAGTCAGAGCTGTTGCACCGCTAGTCATAGTAATGACGGCAAGCGTACTTGCTAGCATTTTTTTAATGTTCATGGGCATAACCTCCGTTTTATTATTAATTCACATCATAAACCTGATGCTATCTTTATTATAGCAGGTTTTGAAAAAAATGTCAATGGTTTTTTCAAAAAAAGTTAAAAAATTTTTATTAAAAATTACTACCATTCCAACCCCAGTTTGGCGTGCAGGTATAGCTGACATAAATGCGGTTTTCAGGAATCTGTAATTCCGTATGCAAAAGTTTGCTGATATGTCCTGTTAGTTTGTTGCAATCAGAAGCAGAGGCATTTCCATAGACTTGCACTTCTACCATAGCACAGGGATTATCAGACCCTTGATAATATAAAATATAATCTGGTTCAATGCCCACCATGAGCCATTGTTCAGATTTGCCAGACAGGGCAGAAATGGATTTGCCCAAACCTGATTTAATCACTTCTTGCTGTGCCGTTGACACAGACTGATTTGTTTTGATGTTAATAAACGGCATAAAAATTTCTCCTTTTTTAAATAAGATAAAATATATAAACTAAATCAATTAAAACAAATTAACAGTCTGACAAATTATTTTGCACATAACTTACACTGACTGCCATGCTTCTCTGCAAGCTGTGGTCATGTAATACACCCAAATTCATTCTGTGAATTTCATATAAAAATTTATCCTCTTATTATATAC
>CAMWUF010000114.1 GCA_947177375.1 uncultured Ruminococcus sp. | reverse complement strand
TAATAATATTATTTTCTAAATCTTGTTGTTCTAAAATTTTTTTCGCATTTTCTAAATTTTCCTGTGTGGAGCTAGACATATTTTCCTGATAAATTCTTTCTGATGCAATATTATTCTTGATTAAATAATTAGCCATACATTCTGCTTCTGTGATAATTTCATCTGTTCCCTGTCCACCACAAACAATTACAGAAATTTCTGGATTTTGTTCTAAATAAGCAATTCCTGCTTCCAGACGTTTTTTTAGCATTAGCGTTGGCTCACCATCTTTGCGAACTCTACAACCCAAAATGACAACTGTTGTTGACTCTTTGGGCTTATGACATTCTGCACGTATCATTAAAATACTCAATATTACTGCTAAAATTGCACTGAATCCCAATATTCCGAAAAATACACATAATACAACATGTCCAAATCCATTTTCCCAAATATTTTTTAATAATTTTGCTGCAACAGAATTAAATCCAAAAAATGCGATTCCTGACATGCAAATAATAATTCCCACATAGCACCCTGCATGACGAATGCCAAATAATACAGGAGTTAAAAAAAATGCAAGTGCTACTAGGGACAAGCCTGTCCCTAATAGTTTTATCCAGAGCTTAGAAATTTCAAACATATTTTTAACTTTCTATTATGCAAGCGGATTGTCAGAAACTCTTGCAACGCCAGAATCAATGCCAACCTGTGCAACAGCTTTTGCAACGGCTTTTGCAATATTTCTATCAAATGCATTTGGCAAAATAAATTCTGGGCTAAGCATTTCATCAGACACACAGCCAGCAATTGCCTTTGTAGCAGCAAGTTTCATTTCCTGATTAATATCTTTTGCACGAACAGCCAACGCACCTTTAAATACGCCAGGAAATGCAACAACATTATTAATTTGATTCGGAAAATCACTTCGACCTGTGCCAACAATATAAGCTCCTGCTTGTTTGGCTTCATCAGGCATAATTTCTGGAACAGGATTTGCCATTGCAAATACAATTGGCTTTTCATTCATGCTTTGAATCATGTCAGTTGTCAGTAATTTTGGCTTAGATACGCCAATAAATACATCAGCTCCACGAACAGCATCAGCTAATTTTCCATGTTTATTTTCTTGATTTGTCAGACCAGCAATTTCATTATGAGCTTGATTTTCATAATTTTCATCACGTGCCAAAATGCCGTTAATATCTACCATCAGAATATTTCCAACACCCAAAGATAATAAATGCTTTGCAATCGCAATTCCAGCAGAACCTGCACCATTAATAACAACTTCTAATTCTTCCAGTTTTTTTTCAGCAACTTTACAAGCATTTAATAAACCAGCTCCAACAACAATTGCCGTGCCGTGTTGGTCATCATGAAAAACAGGAATATCCACTTTTTCTTTTAATTTTGCTTCAATTTCAAAACAACGTGGTGCAGAAATATCTTCTAAATTAATTCCGCCGAAACTATAGGCAATATTGGCAATGGTATTTACAATTTCATCTGTATCTTTTGAATTTACACAAATTGGAAATGCATCTACATCTGCAAATTCTTTAAACAAAGCACATTTGCCCTCCATAACAGGCATTCCTGCCAATGGTCCAATATCACCCAAACCAAGTACAGCTGTACCATCAGTAATTACAGCAACAAGATTATGTCTTCTTGTTAATTGATAAGACAAATCTGGATTTTTTTCAATTTCCAAACATGGTTGTGCAACGCCTGGCGTATACGCCAATGAGAGTGATTCCCTGTCCTTAATTTCTGTACGGGAAACAATTTCAATTTTACCGCTCCATTCTTGGTGTTTCTTCAATGATTCTTGCATAATATCCATGCTATTTCAAATCCTTTCTAAAAAAATAATCTTAATATCTCCAGTATAGCATATTTTTTAAAATTTGTCAATTATTTAAAAAATTTTCCCTCGTCAATTAAGACAAGGGAAATTGCTTGTTCATAATATTTCATATTACCAAATAAAATCTTCCAGATTCGCACTGCCATTTGCACCCATTGCAGCAGAATAAGCTAAGACAATAGAAGCATCTCTAGCATCAATTACACCATCACCATTAATATCTGCGGCATCTTCAAAACCGGAAACAACATCAATGCTCACACCTGCTGCACGACACGCAGCATAATGCAAAATCTGTTTTGCATCTTGTGAGTTAATCACATGCGAACCGTCTACATCACCTAGTGTAAGACCAGGAATATATTGCCCCCCAATTACTGCAGGAACACTACCTGAATAAGAACCAATCAAATACATGCTCCAGTAATAACCATACTCTGTATCTGGGTTATAATAATAACCAATGCCAATGTGTGTATACTTGTCACCTAAAATATTCTTTCTATGTCCTTCAGACTTCATCCACTGCTCCACTGTAGAAACAGGGTCTGCACGTCCAGCTGCGATATTCTCACCAGAAGTAGCATATTTAAAAGTTTCCTTCTCTGCTTTGAGAAGCGAAAAGCAACTAGAACCATCTGGACGATTATGAGAGAAATATGTTTCCGAAGGAGACAATGATATTTCCTCTGCTCTAATGCAAGCTAATTCATTGAGTAATGGGAATGTTGCCAACTCAGGCAATCCTTCTTTTGCACGTTCTGCATTTGTACAGCTTACAACAATATCACAAAGCTCTTTAATTTGTTTTTCTTCTTCTGTCATAGTAGATTCATCATGCAGATTGACTGCACCTGCCTGTAAAGCAGTACTGAAACTGCAAACTGTTGCACAACATGCCAATAAAACAGCAACTAAGCGATTTTTCTTTTTCATAAAAATCCGTCCTTTCTTATCTTAAAAAGTATTTAGAAAAATGTTTAATCCTCATTGGAAAAGTACTATAGTTTAACAGAAGACCTTAAATTCTAATATTATCTCTCCCACCTGCTAAGTAGGAATACTTACTAAAAATCCACTTATTTTCTATTACGCTATCATTTTAACATAAGTTTATAAAAAAATATATGTGATTTTATGTCTAAATTGAAAATTTTTTATGAAATTTCAGCTTTTATTTTCCAAATTTCAAAAAAACTCTTTTCTTTTTTTAAAAAATATGCTATAATAAAAACAATCTATTTTTTAGGAGGCTATTTTATGAGAGCAGTTATTACAGTTATTGGTAAAGATACCGTTGGCATTCTGCATAAAGTCAGTGGTATTTGTGCTTCTCACAATGTAAATGTGATTGAAGTCACTCAAAGTGTCATGCAAGATATGTTTGCTATGATTATGATGGTGGATATTTCTCAGATTAGCACGGATTTTTCTGTACTTTCTGATGAAATGATAACACTTGGAAAATCACAACATCTTGACATTCACTGTATGCATGAGGATATTTTTAATTCCATGCATGAAATATAATTTAAAAATTTTTGAGGTGAAAAAAATATTATGCTGAATACATTTGATATTCTGGAAACAATCCGTATGATTCAAGACCAATGTCTTGATATTCGTACGATTACAATGGGCATTTCCCTATTAGATTGCATTGACCCAGATATTGACAAAGCATGTCAAAAAGTTTATGATAAAATTACATCAAAAGCAGAAAACCTTGTGAAAACAGGTGAACAAATCGAAAAAGAATATGGCATTCCGATTGTAAATAAACGCATTTCTGTGACACCAATTGCAATGCTTGCAGCAGCATGTCCTAATGCAAATCCTGTGAAATTTGCAAAAGCCTTGCAAAAATCTGCTGATACTTGTGGTGTGAATTTTTTAGGTGGTTATTCTGCATTAGTTCACAAAGGATTCAGTGCAGGAGATTTGGCATTAATTAACTCTATTCCAGAAGCACTTGCGGAAACTTCTAACGTATGCTCTTCTGTGAATGTTGGTTCTACCCGCAGTGGCATTAATATGGACGCAGTGGCACTCATGGGCAAAATTGTGTTAGAATCTGCACAAAAGACAGCAGATAATCAATGCATAGGACCTGCAAAATTAGTTGTATTTTGCAACGCTGTAGAAGATAATCCATTTATGGCAGGTGCATTTCATGGTGTTGGTGAACCTGATTGCGAAATTCATGTTGGTGTTTCAGGCCCAGGTGTAGTGCGTTCTGCAATCGCAAAATATCCAGATGCTTCCATTGATGAACTCGCAAACGTGATTAAGAAAACAGCATTTAAAATCACTCGCATGGGGCAATTAGTCGGTGCAAGAGCTTCTAAAATGCTAAACGTTCCGTTTGGAATTGTGGACTTATCACTTGCACCAACGCCAGCAATTGGTGACAGCGTAGCACATATTTTGGAAGGTATCGGCTTAGAATGCTGTGGTACACATGGCACAACAGCATGCTTGGCTTTATTAAATGACGCTGTCAAAAAAGGCGGTGTAATGGCTTCTTCCAATGTAGGGGGGTTGTCAGGTGCATTTATTCCAGTTTCTGAAGATGCAGGTATGATTCATGCTGCACAAAATGGTACACTTAGCCTTGAAAAATTAGAGGCTATGACAGCAGTTTGTTCTGTTGGCTTAGATATGATTGTTGTGCCAGGAGATATTCCTGCTGAAACAATTTCAGCAATTATTGCCGACGAAGCTGCAATTGGTATGGTAAATAATAAAACAACTGCTGTCAGACTAATTCCTGCAATTGGCAAACAGGTAGGTGATATGTTAGAATTTGGCGGATTACTTGGCAGTGGTCCTGTTATGGCTGTCAATCAGAAATCTTCTGCAAAATTTATTGCCAGAGGTGGAAGAATTCCTGCACCAATGAATAGCATTAAAAATTAATTTTAATATAATTATGTATCCAGAAATTTTTACTGTT
>CAMWUF010000113.1 GCA_947177375.1 uncultured Ruminococcus sp. | reverse complement strand
GTTTGCCCATTGATAAAACTTTCATCTGCTTCTTTTCCAGCAACTTCTTGTGACTGTATGTCTTTGCTCAATTCCACAGACGCATTAGAAATAACTGGCTTTGCCTCTTTTAAAATACTTTGTTTCAACAAAACAAAATCAAAAATATTAATTTTTTCATCATGATTATAATCAAATTTTTTCCAATTGTCCAGACTTCCTTGCCCTTTCAGCCACTTGTGCAGGGTAATCACGTCAACTAAGCTATTTTCTGAAAATTCATCAACAGCATTTGTTTGCATGACTGGTGCTGAAATACTACACATACAAAGCATTGCCGTCAAGACAGCAGATAATTTTTTTAATTTCATAAAAACTCCTCCTTTAAAATATTTTTGAAACTTTTTTTGCTTCACTCATTAGACGTAAGAAATCTAAAAATATCTTAGTAAATTTTAGAAAATTTTGAAAATAAAAAAGCAACGGCAAATAATACCGTTGCTTTTGATTAATTAATGACAATCTTCACAATCTGGAATTACTCCAACAATTGGTTCAGGGTCAACGCCCTGTTTTTTATAATAATCTGTCAAAGCAGCTTTTACAGCCTGTTCTGCCAATACAGAACAATGCACTTTTACAGGTGGCAAACCGTCTAACGCTTCCATAACAGCTTTATTTGTTAATTTCAGCACTTCATTAATTGTCTTGCCTTTAATCATTTCCGTTGCCATAGAAGATGTTGCAACCGCTGCACCACAGCCGAATGTTTTAAATTTTACGTCTGTAATCACATCACCATCAATTTTGAGATACATTTTCATAATATCGCCACATTTAGCATTACCAACTTCGCCAATGCCGTCAGCATTTTCAATTTCACCAACATTGCGGGGATTTGTGAAATGATCCATTACTTTTTCACTGTAATTCATAATAAAAACCTCCTGAATCTTATACTAATTTTTTATTTTCTTTCGTGAGCGTTTCCCACATAGGAGACATCGCTCTAAGTCTGTCAACAATTTGTGGCAAAACTTCCAGAATATAATCCACATCTTGTTCTGTGAATTCTTCACCAAAGCTGATTCTTAAAGAACCATGTGCGACCTCATGCACAAGCCCTAAAGATAATAATACATGTGACGGGTCAAGAGAACCAGACGTACATGCTGAACCAGAAGAAGCCTGAATTCCATAATAATCCAGCATTAATAATAAGCTTTCTCCCTCAATGCCGACAATAGAAATATTCACATTGCCTGCTAAACGCTTTTCTCTGTCGCCATTTAATTTAGTCTGTTCAATTTTTAAAATGCCGTCAATTAATTTATTTCTCAAAGGCGTTAATTTTTCAATTTTTTCAGGAATATTTGTAGTTGCAAGTTCAATTGCTTTCGCAAGTCCCATAATTGCAGGAACATTTTCTGTACCAGCACGCTTGCCAAATTCCTGACTGCCTCCATGAATTAAATTGGGAATCTGAATGCCTTTTCTGATATATAATGCACCAATGCCCTTAGGAGCATGAAATTTATGTCCAGACAGTGACAATAAATCAATATTCTGTGCTTTTACATCAATTTCTATATTACCAATTGCTTGCACGGCATCTGTATGAAATAATACACCATGCTTTTTACAAATTGCACCAATTTCAGAAATTGGCTGAATTGTACCGATTTCGTTATTGGCATACATGATAGTGACTAAAGCTGTATCAGGGCGAATTGCTTGTTCTACATCTTCAGGATTCACAAGACCTTCTGGACTGACTGGCAAATACGTCACTTCAAAGCCATGTTTTTCTAAAAATTCACAAGTATGCAATACTGCATGATGTTCAAATACACTAGTAATAATATGCTTTTTGCCTTTAGAAGCTAGTTTATCTGCAACACCTTTAATTGCCCAGTTATCCGACTCTGAACCGCCTGCTGTAAAATAAATTTCTTTTGCATCTGCGTTTAAGCATTTTGCAACTCTCTCACGAGCATTAATAATAGCACGTTCGTTTTCACGACCTTTGGCATAAATACTAGATGGATTGCCAAAATCTTCCTGAAAATATGGTAACATTTCTTGTAAGACTTCATCAGATACAGCTGTTGTTGCGGCATGGTCTGCATAAATATAACGTTTTTCCATGATTTTTCCTCTCTTTTTTATAAAATTTTATCAGAAAATAAAATAATTTCTTTCTAAGTGTTTTATATTATATCACAATTATACAAATATTGCAATATCTGTTAGCTTAACTAACAGATAGCATTTTTTCTATGATATACTGGAATATAAAATATTATAAAATAATTCTCTATTTGTCAAATATATGCTCCCCATGCCTTACACACGAGGAGCAAATTTTTTATGTGAATCAACCAAGTGTAACAACTACTTCATGTACTGTGCCAGCGTCTTTCGCAGGAATAATATTTCCTTCTACTGTTTCGCCGTCAACTGTCATAGACACAACGCCCTTGCATACATGATTTGGATTTTCAACTTTAATGTTATAAGTTGCACCACGGAATTGACGTGTTGCCGTGAATCCGTCCCATTCATGTGGAATAGATGGGTCGATTTTCAGACCATTCCAATCTGGAATCACACCAAGAATATATTGTGAAACTGCAACGAAATTCCATGCTGCTGTACCAGTCAGCCAGCTATTTTTCGCTTCGCCGTGACGTGCAGCATCTTTACCTGCAATCATCTGTGCATAAACATAAGGTTCTGTTCTATGTAAATCAGAATATTTTTCTTCTCTGTAAGCAGGAGCAATTTTAGAATAATATTCAAATGCCTTGTCGCCTCTGCCAGCATAAGCTTCTGCACAGATAATCCATGCATTATTATGACAGAAAATACCTGCATTTTCTTTATAGCCACCTGGATAAGTAGAAATTTCACCATACTGTACATAGTATTTTGTAAATGCAGGGTTATTTAATACTAAACCATGTTCTGTATTTAAATATTTATCAATAGAATCTAATGCTTTGATATCTGCACCAACGTCTTTACCAACTTCAGACATTACCATAAAGCCCTGTGGTTCAATAAAGATTTTGCCTTCTTCGCATTCTTTAGAACCCATTTTCTTGCCTTCATCGTCATAAGCTCTGATAAACCAATCGCCGTCAAAGCCATATTTCATGATATTATCTTTCATTTTGTCGATTTCAGCCTGTGCAGCCTTTGCACCTTCTTCATCGCCCTTGTATTTGCAAAGTTCTACATAAGCAGGACCTGCATAGGTAAATAAACCTGCTACCATGAGAGATTCTGCAATTTTAGAATATTTTTCTTCGCCGTATTTTGGAGATGTGGAAGTCTGGAAAGATTCGCCTGGTTCTTCGCTCCAGCAAGATAAATTAATGCAGTCATTCCAGTCAGCTCGCATTGCTAATGGCAATCCATGAGGTCCAACATTTGTTGCAACTCTGTAGAAACTTTGTTTCAGATGGTGCATCATAGTTTGTGCCTTAGATTCATCATTGTCATAAGGAACAAGTTCATCAAGAATGCTATAATCTCCAGATTCTTTGATATAAGCACCTACAGATAAAATCATCCATAATGGGTCATCAGAGAAATCACCACCGATTTGGTCATTGCCTTTTTTAGTTAAAGGCTGGTACTGATGATAGCAACCGCCATCTTCAAACTGTGTAGATGCTAAATCAATCAAACGCTCTCTTGCTCTATCTGGAATCTGATGCACAAAGCCAAGTAAATCCTGATTAGAATCACGGAAGCCCATGCCACGACCGATACCACTTTCAAAATAAGATGCAGAACGGCTCATATTAAATGTTACCATGCACTGGTATTGATTCCAGATATTTACCATGCGATTCATCTTATCATCAGGTGTATTGACTGTATATTTTGATAACAAAGCATTCCACATAGATTTTAAATCTGCAAGACCTTTTTCTACTTTTTCAGAAGTATTATACTGTTCAATCATTGCATAAGCACGGGATTTATTTAAGCTCTTGCCATCTTCTAAGAATTTTTCTTCTCTTGGGTTTTCTACATAACCTAAAATAAAGATTAACTCTTTGGATTCGCCAGCCTTTAAATTAACAGAAATGCTATGGGAAGCAATTGGTGACCAACCGTCTGCTTTAGAATTATTAGACTGATTTGCCATAACTGCTTGTGGATTGTTAAAGCCATTATAAAGCCCCATGAAAGATTCTCTGTCACAGTCATAGCCATCAATTTCAGAATTTACAGTATAGAATGCAAAATGATTTCTGCGTTCTTTGTATTCTGTTTTATGGAACATAGTGGAACCTTCCACTTCCACTTCACCAGTATTGAAATTTCTCTGGAAATTTTCGCAGTCGTCCTGTGCATTCCAAAGACACCATTCTAACATGGAGAATAATTTAAAGCTTTTTTCAGAATCGCCTTCATTTTTGAGAACAACTCTTTGAATTTCGCCATTATAATCCTGTGGCACAAAGAAAGTTACTTCTGCGGATAAATTATTTTTCTTACCTGTAATCACAGTATAGCCCATACCATGACGGCATTCATAAGCATCAAGTTCAGTTTTTGCTGGAGACCAACCTGGAGACCAAACTGTACCATTATCATTAATATAAAAATATCTTCCGCCCATATCTACGGGAACGTTATTATAACGATAACGGGTAATTCTTCTCAAACGAGCATCTTTGTAAAAATGATAACCACCAGCAGTGTTGGAAATCAAAGAGAAAAATGCCTGTGTACCCAGATAATTAATCCATGGGTAAGGGGTTCTTGGGGAAGTGATAACATATTCTTTGTTCACGTCATCAAAATGTCCGAATTTCTGCATACTTGAATAAACTCCTTTTAAT
>CAMWUF010000112.1 GCA_947177375.1 uncultured Ruminococcus sp. | reverse complement strand
CAAGGAATGAAACATAAAGGCTTATTGATAGCTTTTTATAAGTTTTCAGTAACGGCGAAACTATAGGCAAACATGGATAAATGATGACAAATATACATTGACAGAAAAGAATATCTTTAGGATAGGATATTCTCTTAACATAAGCGGGCAGAGTGACATGTGGAAAAGTCCGAAGATACCTAAAATGACCAAATCCATGGTATTAGTTTGTGCTGACTTAAAAGCAGGCGTAGCTGTGGGAAGTCCATACCGGCTGAAATATTACGGTATAAGGTGTAGGGTAAGACCTTAACGGGTACAGTGAGTCGTGGTCCAAACCAAAAAATTAATGATGAAAGGAGAAAGCTACTTTGAGAAAATTTGCAGTATGCCTAAAAACGCATCTGCAAATATGTACCGTAGGCTATACGGGAATTTACGCCTGTGGACTGTACAGGAACTTGTGAGTAGATTGTAACTTGTTATAATCCAAAGCATACAGGTTGAAGCAGGAACTTTCTCAATATGGGTATGTTTGTCCATATTTTGAGTAGCAGAATTATTATTTATGAATCAATTCCATGCAGACAAAATGAAAAATATTGCTTTGACTGGTCATCATGGCTCTGGAAAAACTTCACTGGCAGAAGCTTTGCTGTATTGTGCGGGTGTGTCAGACAGACATGGTAAAATTGCAGATGGTACAACAGTTTGCGATTATGACCCTGAAGAAATCAAACGCAAAGCGTCTATTACAACGGCTTTAGCAGGGTTTCAATATGAAGACTACTGGCTGAATTTGCTGGATACCCCTGGTATTCTGGATTTTGCAGGGGAAGAAATATCTGGTATTACAGCAGCAGATACTGTATTAATTACAGTTTCCGCAAAATCTGGTGTCCGTGTTGGTACAAAAAAGGCTTATGCAACTGCAAAGGCTTTAAATAAAGCAACTATGTTTGCAATTACTAAAATTGATGACAAAGATGCAAATTTTTATAATGTTCTGACGGAGCTGAAAACTGTATTTGGTCCTACAGTTTGCCCTGTTGTTGTACCAGTGATTCAGGATGCTAAGATTGTTTCTTATGTGAATTTAATCGAAATGAAAGCATATCAATATGATAAATCTGGCAAAGCTGTTGAAATGGAAGTGCCAAGTATTGAGATGGCTGAAAAAGAATATCGTCTTGACGGTTTAATGACAGCGATTACAGAAGCCGTTGCTGAAACAGATGAAGCATTAATGGAAAAATTTTTCGAAGGGGAAGAATTTACTCAGAAAGAATTAATTGATGGCATTCATAATGGTATGAATAAAGGCTTAATTACACCTGTTGTTTGTACGTCTGCTCTTACAATGGCAGGAATTGACATGCTGTTAAAAGAATTTGAATTGCTTGTGCCGTCAGCAAAAGAAGTAAATTCTGTACAGGCTGTTTCTGGTGATGATGTGATAGAATTAGCTTGTGATAATTCTGAGCCTTTAACGGCTTTGGTATGCAAGACGGTTGCAGATGCCTTTGTTGGCAAAATGTCTTTCCTGAAAATTTTATCTGGCAAAATTAGTTCTGATATGACAGTGATAAATTCCAGAACAGGTGCAGAAGAAAAAATTGGCAAATTATATACACTTGTTGGCAAAAAACAGATTGAAGTCAAATCTGCTGAAGCAGGTGATATTGTCGTTGCTGTAAAAATCTCTGCTGGTACAGGTGATACACTCTGTTCTTCTAATAGAGTTGTTACTGTAGAAATGCCTGCTTTCCCGAATCCTTGTTATTCTATGGCAGTTCGTGCCAAGAATCAGGGCGATGAAAGTAAAATTTCTTCTGGTATGCAAAGAATTATTGAAGAAGACTCGACTTTAAGTTATATACAAGATAAGCTGACAAAAGAACAAATTTTAAGCGGTTTAGGAGAACAGCATTTAGAAATTGCTGTTGCAAAATTAAAATCTAAGTTTGGTGCAGAAATTAAATTATCTGTTCCACAAGTGGCTTATCGTGAAACAATTCGTAAAAAAGTAGAAGCCGAAGGAAAACATAAAAAACAATCTGGCGGTCATGGGCAATATGGACATGTAAAAATAGCATTTGAACCTTGTGTCAGTGATGAATTAATTTTTGAAGAAAAAATATTTGGTGGTTCTGTGCCGAAAAATTATTTTCCTGCTGTTGAAAAAGGCTTACAGGAATGCGTGAAAAAAGGCGTTTTAGCTGGTTGTCCTGTTGTTGGTCTGAAAGCAATTTTATTAGACGGCTCTTATCACCCTGTAGATTCTTCTGAAATGGCATTTAAAATGGCGGCGTCTATTGCTTATAAAGACGGTATGCGGAAAGCTGACCCTGTGATACTTGAGCCAATTCATACACTGCATGTAACAGCTCCTGATGATAATACAGGCGATATTATGGGCGAATTAAATCGTAGACGGGGACGTGTCTTAGGTATGCAACCTGTTGGAAAAGGCGAAACAGAAATTACTGCGGAAGTGCCTGTTCGTGAAATGCATGATTTCGCAATGTATTTAAGACAAGTGACCAGAGGTATGGGAAGTTTTACGATGGAATTATTACGTTATGAGCCACTACCAGCAAATTTGCTGACTGAAGTCATTACTGCAATTTCCGTTGCAAATGAAGCTTAATATAATAGCTCCCCTTGTCTGATAGAGACAAGGGGATTATTTTAAATTCTCTTGAGGAGCTGTGAAATATAGATTTTAAAATTTATTTATTATATGTAAAAAACACTTGTAATTCCAGTTGCAGTATGATATAATGTTATTGTGAAATTGCATAAGTGAACTATGGGAGGTTTTTATTATGAATGTAAAGAAATTTATTGCAGGTGTTCTTGCCTGCTGTGTTATGGGTGGAGTTGTGCCGACTGTTGAGAGTGTGACAAATACTACTGTGATGACAGCAAATGCAGTTGATTATGATGATACAGAAGGAATATATGAACTGCTTACATATAAGAATTATGGTGACTATATTGAGATTACAGGACGTAAGGGTTCAGAAACAGAAATTGTTATTCCGTCTGAAATTGATGGCTTGCCAGTAACAAGTATTGCCAGTTCAGCATTTTGGACTTGTAGAATTGAATCAATTGTAATTCCAGACAGTGTAACAACTATTGGGGCAAGTGCTTTTTCAGAATGTACTATTTTATCATCAATAGAAATTCCAGATAGTGTAATAAATATTGGTGGAAATGCGTTTGAGAATACACCATGGCTTGAAACAAAAAGAGAAGAGAATCCACTTGTTACTGTAAATGGGATTTTAATTGATGGTCAATCCTGTTCAGGTGATGTAGTTATTCCAGATGGCATAACAAGTATTGGAAATTATGCATTTGATAAATGTATTGATTTAATATCAGTAGAAATTCCAGACAGTGTAACAAGCATCGGATATAATGCTTTTAACGAATGCACTAGTTTGAAATCAGTAAAAATTCCTGACAGTGTAAAAGAAATCGGTCAGTGTTCATTTCAGGATTGTTCTGACTTAACATCAGTAGAACTTTCAAACAGCCTGACAAATATTAAAAGTTATATGTTTCGTGGTTGTTCGGCATTAACTTCAATAAAAATTCCAAACAGCGTAATTACTATTGAAGATGAAGTATTTGCTTGGTGTTCTTCTTTAAAATCAGCAGAACTTTCAGACAGTTTAATTACTATGGGACCGTCAACTTTTATGTATTGCAGCAGTTTAGAATCAATAAAAATTCCAGACAGCGTAACGAATATTGAAGATAAAGCATTCTATCAGTGTACTGCTTTGGAATCAATAAAAATTCCAGAAAGCGTAACGAATATTGGAGATAGAGCATTCTATCAATGCACTGCTTTGGAATCAATAGATTTTACTGATAATATCCAAAATATTGGTAGTGAGGCATTTAACGATACGTTGTGGCTTGAAGAAAAGAAAAAAGAAAATTCACTTGTTATTGTAAGTGGAATCTTGATTGATGGTACAGCATGTTCAGGAGATGTTATTTTGCCAAATGATATAAAAATTATTGGTTCTGCTGCTTTTTATAAATGCACAGAATTAACATCAATAGAAATTCCAGACAGTGTTACCAGCATTAAAGGAAGTGCATTTTGGTATTGTTCAAATCTGACATCAGTAAAAATTCCAGACAGTGTTAAAAGCATTGGAAGTTATGCTTTTAGCAAATGTTCCAGTTTAAAATCAATAACGATACCTGAAGGAGTAGTACAAATTCCTAGTCTAGTTTTTTATGATTGTAAAAATTTAACTTCAATAGAAATTCCACAGAGTGTAACAGATATTGAAATAGAGGCATTTTGTGGTTGTATAAACTTAGTACATTTATCTATTCCAGAGGGTGTGGTAAATATTGGATTTGCAGCATTTCGAGATTGTGATAGTTTAATATCATTAAATATTCCATATAGTGTGACAGAAATTAGTAAGGAAGCTTTTGAATATTGTGATAATTTAGAATCTATTACAATATTAAATCCGAATTGTGATATTTATAAATCTGATGGCATAAGTATACTTCTTCCTATTGAGTTTAATGGAACAATATACGGCTATGATAACTCAACTGCTCAGGCATATGCTGAAAAATATGACAAAAAATTTGTTTCGCTTGGTGAAGCACCTCAGACAGGTACTGAACTTGACGGCGATGCCAACGGAGACGGCATTGTTGATGTTTCAGATGCTGTAATGCTCCAGAAATGGTTACTTGGTAAAGGTAATCTAACTAACTGGCAGAATGTTGACCTTTGCAAAGACGGAAAAATTAACATATTTGATATGGTTAAAATGAGAAGATTGCTCATTGAAAGCAAATAATTTTCAAGCTGTTCAATTAATGATAATATAGACGATTCTAAAATATATAAATC
>CAMWUF010000111.1 GCA_947177375.1 uncultured Ruminococcus sp. | reverse complement strand
ATGTAAGGACGCTATCACAAAATCAAGTCTTTTATCCTGATATAAGCTTTCCGCAAGTCCAAAATCAGCATTAGGTTCACCAAGTTCAATGCCGTTAATAAATCGCATATTTTTACTAGAAATTAATTCTTTGGCAAGCTGATTCTGTTGCATAGAAATTTCCCATCTAGAAGCATAATCAAAAAAATCTTCTTCATTTCGGGGCTGTGTGGCATAAAAATCCTGTGAATAATATCTACACAGTTCAATATGATTTGTCACTGCCCATGCGTGTAAATTTAAATTTTTTGCCTGCTGATACATATCTGAAAATTTTGCAGAACTATCTGGCGAAATTTCAGTATGTGTATGACAATCTAGTAATTGCATAAAAATCCCCTGTCTTTTTTGATTTTGATTCGGTATCTAATTTCATTATAGCATATTTTCTGAAATATTTCTATAGCTAAGCAAAAAAAATTTTATTTTTCACATTTTTGTAGTATCTGCATAAAATACAAGAGGAAATTTTTTAGAAAATTGGAGGGATTCTCATGTATGTGATAACAGGATTTTTTGTAATATTATTTGTCATTGCGATTAGTCTGGTACTGGGATTTATTTTTTCAAAGCCTACACCAGAAAATAAAAATAAACTTGTGCCAATTTCTATTTTATTAATTTATAATCATCTTCCATCAACAAAAGCATTTTTAGAATATTATGCCTCCCAAATTGCATGGATGGATAGCGAAATTTTAACATGCATGTTACTAGTCTATCCAGAAGAAAATACAGGTGCAAAAACGCTTTGTGAAGATATGAGTCAGGAACATGATTTTTTTACGGCTTGTTCTATCACCGAATTACATGATATGCTTGATGAAAGATTAAAAAATATGGAAATCTTGTAAAACCTGTTGCAATTTTTAGAAAAATATTGTATAATAAATGAAGTATATTCAGGATAGAAATCAGGAGGGGTTATTGTGGTGGAAAATCAACATATTTCTGGAACAGTAGAACAAATTATATTTCGTAATGAAGAAAATGGCTATATGATACTAGATTTAAATGCAGACGGAAAACTTGTCACTGTTACAGGAGAATTAGGAGAAGCTGACGAAGGGGAAATTTTGTCACTTTGGGGAATATATATAACCCATCCAAAATATGGAGAACAATTTCAGGCTGAAAACTGTGAACGAAAATTGCCTGATACTGAAATTAATATCGAACGTTATCTTAGTTCAGGTGTCATCAAAGGTATTGGAAAAGGACTTGCAAAAAGAATTGTAGATACATTCGGTACAGAAACATTGGAAATTTTACAAAACGACCCACAGCAATTAATGCAGATTCGGAATATGACACAAAAAAAATGCGATGAAATTGCAGAAGAAGCAAAGAAAATTTTTGCATCACGTAATGTGGTGTCTTATTTTGAAAAATATGGAATTAAATCCAGATATGCATTGCGTGCCTTTCGTGCATGGGGCGAAGAATGCTGTATGATGACACAAAAAAATCCATATTTACTTTGTACAGATGCTGTTGGTATGGATTTTCAGAAAACAGAAATTTATGCCCATGAATTACATATTCCAAAAACAGCACATTGCAGGATTTTTGCTGGAATGATACATATTTTGCGACATAATACAACGTTAGGACATACTTGTTTGCCGTTAGAAAAATTTGCAACTGCAACCATTAATTTTTTAGAAATCAATGAACAAGTATTCTATGAAACTTATCAAAAAGAAATTCAAACTGGAAATCTAATAGAATTTTGCAAAGCAGACCGTGAATTTGTATATTTGCCAGAATATTATTCCGCTGAAAAATATATTACAGATAGAATTGGATTGCTCAATCGCTGTATGCGATATGAAAATATCAAAATAAATAAAAAAGCTTTGATAAAAGAAGCTGAAAAATTATCAGGTTTTCAATATGAAGAAAAACAAAAATTAGCAATTCATTTTGCATTATCTCATAACATGCTGCTTTTAACAGGTGGGCCTGGTACAGGAAAAACAACAACACTAAATGCAATGATTTATTGCTTGAAACAGCAAGGCAACCGTGTTTTTATTACAGCTCCAACAGGTCGTGCAGCAAAACGAATTTCTGATTTAACAGGCTATGAAGCGAAAACAATTCATAGATTGCTTGGAGTCTATTTTGAATCCTCAGGCATTCAGAAATTTGTTCATCATGAAAATAATCCTTTACACTGTGATGTATTAATTGTTGATGAAGTTTCTATGGTAGATATTCTGTTATTTTCAAGTTTATTACGTGCTTTAAAAACAGATTGCAAATTAATTCTTGTTGGTGACAGTGACCAACTTCCGTCTGTTGGTGCAGGTGCATTGCTAAAGCATTTATTAGAAAGTCATTGTATGCCAATAGTTGCCCTGAAAGAAATTTTCCGACAGGCACAACAAAGCTGTATTATTACCAATGCACATAAAATTGTAAATGGTAAAATGCCAGATTTAACAAGAAAAGATAATGATTTCTTTTTCTTTTACAGACCAGATTTTTCACAAGTATCAGATTTATTAATTGAATTAGCTTGTAAAAGACTTCCAAATGCTTATCAGTATTCGCCGATAAAAGATATTCAAATCATTACGCCTACTAAAAAAGGAGCATTAGGCACAGTAGAATTAAATAAAGCATTACAAGCCAGATTAAATCCCCCTGAAGCTCAAAAACCACAAGTCAAATCCAGTGTTTATGTATTCCGTGCAGGTGATAAAATTATGCAGACAAAAAATAATTATGATATTACTTGGCATAAAAACGGCGAAAATGGGACAGGCATTTTTAATGGTGATATTGGAATAATTCTTGCTGTGAATCGTGCTTTAGGGGAATTAAAAATTGATTTTGACGGCAGAGAGACTAATTATCCAATTAACATGATTGAACAATTAGAACTTGCCTATGCAATCACTGTCCATAAAAGTCAAGGCAGTGAATTTGAAGCTGTCATTATTCCTATGCTTGGCAGAATGGAAAAATTAACTTATCGTAATTTATTTTATACTGCTGTTACAAGAGCAAAAAAATTATTAATTCTGATTGGTTCACCAAATAAAATTAAACAAATGGTAGATAATACCAATCAGAATCAAAGATATTCTTGTTTGAGATATATGCTCCAGAAAGAATGCAGTCATGAAGAAATCAATACTTAATTTTTTCTATCCGAATCGTTGCCCTAGTTGTGAAAAATTTTTATCATCAGGCGAAACTGTCTGTGAAGTTTGTGCAGAAGATATGCTAGTAGAACAAGATAGTTATTGTCATCAATGTGGCAAAGTTACTTGTTTTTGCGATTATAAAAAATTATATTATGATAAAGCCGTAATAGCTTGTTACTATGCAAATGCAACGATTCCAGCAATTTTAAAATTAAAATTATCTAAAAATACTAATTTTGCATATTTTTCTGCTAGAATTTTAGCACAACGGTTACAATCAGAAGAATATGGAAAATTAGATATGATAATTCCTGTTCCCATGCATAGTTCTAAATTACGGGAACGTGGTTATAATCAAGCAAGTTTAATTGCAAAAGAAATTGCAAATTTCATGCATATTCCTTGTCGGGAAGATATTTTATATAAAAATAAATCTGTTGCACAACATCAGTTAAATGCAGAACAACGTGCAAAAAATATTACTAGTTTTCATGTGAGAGATATTTCACTAAAAAACAAGCATGTTTTATTATGTGATGATGTTCTGACAACAGGAAATACATTAAATTATTGTGCAGAACTTTTAAAACAAGTTGGTGCGTCCCGTGTTACAATTGCATCTGCATCAACAACTGTATTAAAATCAAAGGAGGAAATTTTCACATGAGTACACCAGATATTGGCATTGATTTAGGCACAGCAAATATTGTCATGACCAGCGGAAAAAAAGGCGTTGTGTTATCAGAACCGTCTGTCATTGCTTATAATAAATGCACACAGAGAATTTTAGCTGTTGGCAAAGAAGCTTATCAAATGATTGGCAAAAATCCTGCCTATATAGAAGTTGTCCGCCCTATGTCAGAGGGTGTGATTTCTGATGATTTATTAACACAATGCATGATACGGGAATTTTTAATTAAAATTTGCGGGAATCAGCTTGTAAAGCCTAGAATTATTATTTGTGTACCAGCATTTATTACAGATTTAGAAAAACGTGCTGTCGGAGATGCTGTCATGAGTGCAGGCTGTCGGAAAGCTTATTTAATTGATGAACCAATTGCGGCTATGCTAGGAGCAGGTGTCAATATCGGACGTGCTAGGGGACATATGGTTGTAGATATTGGCGGTGGCACAACAGATGTTGCAATTGTCTCTATGAATGGCATTGTCACTTCGCATTCTATTAAGAGTGCTGGAAGAAAAATTGATAAAGCCATTATGAAATACATGATGAATCGTTATAAACTCCTGATTGGCGAACAGACAGCCGAACATGTAAAAAAAACACTCACAAATTTATATGACCCTCGTG
Source organism: uncultured Ruminococcus sp. (assembly GCA_947177375.1). Classification (GTDB taxonomy): domain Bacteria; phylum Bacillota; class Clostridia; order Oscillospirales; family Ruminococcaceae; genus UBA3855. Next base: position 400 of record CAMWUF010000111.1, on the reverse strand, counting down.
AAGATGTCACTATGCCTGTAAAAGGAAGAAATATTTTGCGTGGTTTGCCTGATGTCATAGAAATTAATGAACTAGAATTATTTGATGCTATGGAAGATGAAATTTTTGCAATTATGGAAGCCATTAAAAAGGTACTCGAAGAAACGCCCCCAGAATTAGTTGGTGATATTCATGAAAATGGCATTTTATTAACAGGAGGCGGTGCTTTATTAGGCGGACTTCGGGAATTAATTCACAGGACTTTAAATGTAAATTGTGTTCTTGCAAGAGATACTATGCATTGTGTCGCAAAAGGTACAGGGCTTGCATTTCAGAAAATTAATCATTTACTAGACGGCTTTGAAGGTGTTACAATTTATAAATATCGCTAATATATAAATTAAATAAATCGCTCCTAAAT
>CAMWUF010000110.1 GCA_947177375.1 uncultured Ruminococcus sp. | reverse complement strand
TAGATTAATAATTTATCTAGTCCAGATTTTTTTTCAATGCCGAATGTTTCTAAATGCTGTGCAGTTAATTCTCTGCGTCTGGCTCTGATTTGTTCATAATTGAAATTTTCGCCAAAAATTGCTTGTAATTTTGGCTTTGCATAAATGGCTGATAAACTGCGAATGCCTAACACATGCTCTAATTGCATAGGAAATCCAAATTCTTGACTTGCTTGTATCCAGTATTTCGCAAGTAATTTTTCAGTATCCAGCATTAAGCCGTCCATGTCAAAAATAATGCCTTTTATCATGAAAGAATTCTCCTGTTTTAAAATTTTACTCTCTGGTTTTATGATGAATATGTTCATCTGTGAATTTGGAATAATAAAACTGTTGTTCTTTGTATAAGCCATAATAGCCAGATAATAAATAACTGACTGCAATCACAAGTAAACAATATGGCACATAGCTTAACCCAAATAATTCTGCTGAAATAAACAAAGACGCTAGCGGACAATTTGTCACACCACAGAATAACGCTATCATGCCAACGCCTGCACATAATGACGGTGATAATCCAGTTATCTGACCAAATAAACAGCCAAATGTTGCACCAACAAAGAATGATGGTACTATCTCACCGCCTTTGAATCCGCCGCCTAATGTAATAGCTGTAAACAGCATTTTTAATAAAAATGCATACCAGACAGTTTTTCCTTGAATTGCTTGATGAATCATAGCTCCACCTGTGCCGTAAAAATCCGTTGTCTGAAATAGCAAGCCTAATAAAATTAAAATCATACTTGCTATTAAAATTCTCAAATAGGCATTTTTTATTTTATGTTTCATGAAATGTTCTGTTTTATGTAGAATAATGCAAAATAAAATACTTAATCCTGCACAGAATATGCCTAATACTAAAATCTGTAATGCTGTCACAGGTGAAATTTCTGGAGCTGTACTTACATCATAAGATTCTGTTGGGAGTCCTAATTTTGTTGCAAGATAAGACGCTGTCAAAGATGATACCACACAAGGCACAAGCGAAGCATATTGCATTGTTCCCACACAGCCGACTTCCATTGCAAAAATTGAAGCAGCAATTGGTGTGCGAAAAATTGCGGAAAACGCTGCACTCATGCCACTCATAATTAAAATATGTTTATCTTTTTCACGAAGTTTTACAAATTTAGCTAAAATATTTCCTAATCCGCCTCCAAGTTGCAAAGCTGCTCCCTCACGTCCTGCACTTCCTCCGCAAAAATGTGTAATAATCGTTGAGATAAAAATTAATGGTGCCATTTGCATTGGGAGCTGTGCCTCTGAACGCAAAGAGGATAATACCATATTTGTGCCTTTATCATGTTTATCATGCGTGACACGGTAAAGCCATGTAATCAAAATTCCTCCTAAAGGCAATAATGCATAGCACCAGAGATGCGTATTTCTGAATTCTGTACTCCAGTTAATACTTTTTACAAATTCAGCTCCGACAAAGCCTAATACTAAGCCTAGTATCACAGCTAATACTATCCAACGAATTAATAGCCTGATATGCAACAATGCATGCATTAAGAATCTTAAAAATTTTCCTCGGAAATAATAAAATGTTTCAGAAGTTTTATGCTGAAAAGAAAATTTCGGCAAATCGCAATCACCTCTTTATGATATTACATTAAATTGCAATGCTACTTAAATTCTTATGCCCTGATAATCGCATCACTTCCCTATCATGCAACATTTTGAAATCCTCAAATCTTGCATGACATTTTTCTATATCAAATGTCTTTAAATCACTATTTACATTCATAATCAGAAAAGCACTATACATATCACGTTGTACTTGTGTTCCGTCAACGGTAGTCCATCTTTGAGAAAGTTTTTTCTTTTTGTAAGTGCCGTCAACATGATTAAATTGACTGGCTCTTGCCTCAAATGTATTAATTTCTATTAATTCTTTGCCATAATAACCTAATTTTCTTCTAATAATTTCTAATAACATTGCAGGAGCTTTGTTTGCAAGGGATTTTCCAAAACGTTTTTTGCGTTTGAATTTGCCCTTTGTATTTTTTTCCGTTTTTTTCGCACGTTTTTGTAATCCAGCAAAGTTCATTTTTTCCACATAGATTTTATCACCAAGAGAAATAATAGCATTTGCTAAACATTCATGCTGATATTTTCTGACATCAGCTTGTTTGCGATAAATTTCTTTCAGTTGATTTTGATAGTTTAAATAATGATTGGATTTTTTCCAAATCACTTTTTGATTGCCCTGTTTCTTAATTGTTCCGTCCGGATTGTAATTTTCCGGATTCATGGCACGTCTGCTCCTGTCCATCTTTCTAAGAAGAATCCGTTTTTCATTTTCAAGGCGTTGCACTTTGTCAGCAAGTTCTAATATTTTCACGTCAGTCTGGCTTGCAACGGCAATTGTTGATGTACCAATATCAAGCCCAACATCGCCCTTTCCGATAGGGTGTTTTGTCATGCCTGTTTTTTCATCAATTTTTACAGGTGGATTGCCCTTGAATACAATCTGAACATAGTACTTGTATTTTTTGCGAACATATTTTCTTATAATTCGGCAATAGGCAATGGGGTTCTGTAAAGCTTGCTGTTCGTAAGTATTATTACTAATTTTAACTGGAATTTCAAATACTTTTTTTCCAACTTTTCCAAAAATAACAGTATTATTTCTAAAGATGATGCCTTGTGAATTCGATTGACTCTCCAAAGAATTTAATTCTCCATAGCGTTTATAATGAATAGTTTTGCCATTTCCATGAAACAATTTGTCATATGCTCTCCAAACAGAAGAAGCTATACCTCGTGCAATCTTAGAATTAATATTACTTTTGAAATGCTTTTGTATAGATTTTACATCACTATAAAACGAATATTCTGAAAATCTATTTTCTTGTCGAATTTTATCAATTTCTTTCCAAATAGGCTTATCATTTTTTTTATTACCTGTTAAACTATCAATAAGACTTCTGTATTTTTTCGTTTTAATCATTTCCCGATAACGTTTTTGTGTGATATTTACAATTGCATTATAAATATTTCTGCCAATTTCAAAGCGTTTATCTAAAATATCTTCCTGCCATTTTTCAGTTCTTAATTGAAATTGTAATATGAAATTTGCCATTTTATTCACCAACTTCTTTATGTTACATTACTGCTGATATGACATGACATAGCACCCAAACACATGAGGGCGAAACTTCCGCTTATTATTGACCCTGTTCGTGTTTTCTCTGACACCCACACGCACGAGGGCGAAACTTCATCCCATTTTAGAATGACAAGGTCAAAATCCTGACACCCACACGCACGAGGGCAAAGCATGTCCTCCAAGGCATCCAGCTTTCGGTCATGTCTGACACCCACACGCACGAGGGCAAAGCCCTCTTTAATGTATTAAAGTATAGGCTGTTCGCCATCAAAAACATATGGTTCTTATATAGCTAAATTTCCAAATATCCTCGAAAGAATATAAGACTGATTTAGTTCTACAAGAATTTACTATCAAGGATACCTTTGCACCCATTAGCGATAGCATTAGGTCGTGTCGAAACCCAATTTTATTATAGCACAAATCCTATTAGTTTGTCAAATTTTTTTGAAAATGATTTTATTTGTGAAAAAATCGTGTTTTTTCACTTTTTTGAGGTAGAATTTTTCGCATTTTTATCTAATTTGTAAGAATTTGTTGCAGTACTGTTTACAGATTGTCATTTTTGTGTTATAATTAAACAATAAAGCTCTCACAGAAAGGACATGCAGACATTGGCAAAAAAACGTAATTATAAGATTAGGTATGATAGAATTTTTGGTGCATTTGCAATTATAATAATAATTATTATTTTATTAATTACAGGTTGTTCTAAACGAAATAAAACCAAAAAAGAGAACACAAATACAACAGAAAATATTTCATTCGCAACGAATGACGCAGATGTGAACCAAGCCTATATGAATGTTTCGATAGAAACAAGAAAACTTCATGCAGGGAATTTAATCTTAGTCAATGAAAAAAATCCTTGTTTGTTTGATACACAGGCAGTTGAAGACGGTACATCAACAGAGATTAATTTTGTGACAATTAAGAGTATGTTAGATGCGAAAAATACCAGTGTAAAACCTTATACAGCGTCAGATTGGGAAGTTGGACTTGATAGAGAAACCGCTGTTGCAATGGATAGTTGGTTTACAGCATTTTATCAGAAAACAGGCTTAAATGATTTGCGAATGATAGGCGGTTACAAGCCCGAATCAGCAGATTTGGATTTTCAGACGGGACGGACAATCACAGTTGGCATTTTCCCAGAAATAGGAAGTTCTTATGCGTATAAACCTGAGGGCAATTATGCATGGTTACAGGAGCATGCCCAAGAATATGGTTTTATCCTGCGTTATCCTGAAAATAAAGAAATTTATTTTGATGAGACGATTACAGAACGCAGAACGGCAACATTTCGCTATGTTGGCATTCCAAGTGCAATTTATATGACACAAAAAAATATTTGCTTAGAAGAATTTTTAGAAGAAATCAAAGAATATACACTTGAAAATATGCTTATGATAACAAGTACTGATAAAACCTATCACATGTATTATGTGCCAGCGAATATGAATGATTCAGTCACAACATTTCGGATTCCAGACGATAGAATTTATTATGAAGTTTCAGGCAATAATATAGACGGCTTTATTGTGACAATTTTTCAGTAATTAAAAATTATTTTATAACGCCTTGCAAATTAAAATCAGGTGTATAATTAGAATTTGCAGAAGATTTATCCTGTGAATATCCCAAAAAATTTAAATCTTGTGCAGTTTTTAACACACTGTAATATTCCATTTTAGTGATATGGCGGTTTAGTTCTGGAAAATCAGATTTTTGCATAGGGGTATACTGTGCCATCTGTCTCTTATACACAGAT
>CAMWUF010000109.1 GCA_947177375.1 uncultured Ruminococcus sp. | reverse complement strand
ATACCATTTTTATTTATTTTTGTCAATACTTTTTTTATTTTTTCCATGCTATTAACTATTAAAAAAAGCTGAAAGCTTGTAACAAGCTTTCAACTTTTCTAAATTCAACGCGGAAGGAGGGATTTGAACCCTCGCGTCGCTTCTTACACGGCCTACTCCCTTAGCAGGGGAGCCCCTTCACCACTTGGGTACTTCCGCAAATGCATGAATGATAAAAATATACAGCGGAGAGGGTGGGATTCGAACCCACGGTACGTCGCCGTATCACCAGTTTTCAAGACTGGCTCCTTAAACCGCTCGGACACCTCTCCAAATATGATTTACTTGAATCAGCTTTTATATTATAGCATATTTTAAATGATTTGTCAAGCGTTTTTTTGAAAAAAATTAAAAAAATTTTGAACTAGCAAATTTTATGGGTAAAACGCTTGCATTTTATCTGAAAAGATGATATAATAAAAAATAAATTTCTTTTCATGAGGGGGATTATCAATGAAAAAATGGAATATTTGCAAGACAGATGCTGAAAATATAGCAGATTTAAAAGCCAAAAGTGATTTATCAGAATTATGTTGTAAAGTACTTTCTGCACAGGGATATAAAAATGTAGAACAAGCAGCTTCTGTTTTGAATTGTCATGAATTAAGTGACCCGTTTTTAATTTGTGATATGAGAAAAGCAGCAGATTTTATCAATCAGGCAATAGAAGAGAATAAAAAAATTTGTGTTTATGGTGATTATGACTGTGATGGTGTTATGTCAACTGTTATTTTATATTCGTTCCTGTCGGAAATGGGTGCAAATGTTGTTTGGAGAATCCCAGAACGAAGTGAAGGTTATGGTTTAAATAAAAATGCTGTTCATGAAATGCATGCGGACGGTGTAGAATTAATTGTCACAGTTGATAACGGCATATCAGCAATTCAAGAAGCAAAGTTAATTCAGGAATTAGGCATGGAGCTGATTATTACAGACCATCATCAACCTAGTGAAGAATTACCAGAGGCACTTGCAATTGTAGATGCTCATAGAATAGATAATGTCTCACCATTCAGATTGTATTGCGGAGCAGGTATTGCATTATTATTAGTTGCCGCTATGAATGATGGAGATTTACAGATGGCAATGGAACAATTCGGCGACTTAGCAGCAATTGCGACAATTGGGGATATTGTTTCATTGACTGGCGAAAATAGATTTTTGGTTCAGCGGGGAATGGAATATTTAGAAAATACGGAAAGAGTTGGTTTAATTGCTTTGCGTGAAGTGAGTGGATTAGCAAATAAGCCATTAAATTCCAGTAGTATTGCATTTACAATTACACCAAGAATTAATGCTGCAGGAAGACTTGCGTCTCCAAAACTTGCAGTAGAATTATTACTGGAAGAAAATCCCGAAAAAGCTAAATTAATTGCACAAGAGTTACAGCAGATTAATTCCAATCGTCAGGAATGTGGAGCTGAAATTGTAAAAGCAATTGAACAGCAAATCATAGAACAGCCAATGCTTTTACATGAAAGAGTACTAGTATTTGTTGGGAAAGATTGGAATGCTGGTATTATCGGCATTGTTGCCTCTAAAATGCAGGAACGTTTTGGAAAGCCTTGCTTTATGATAGCAACACAGGACGGCTATGGAAGAGGTTCTGCGAGAAGTTTCGGGGCTTTTCATGTATTTAAAGCTTTAACAGCTTGTGCGGATTTATTAGAAAAATTCGGCGGTCATCCTTCTGCGGGAGGATTTTCTCTAAAAGAAGAAAATATTCCAGCATTCAAGAAAGCATTAGCAGAATATTCTAAAATATATCATCCAGATATGCCTTTTATGGAAATACAAGTTGCAGGTTTATTACAGCCTGATATGATAACACTTCAGGCAGTAGAAAGTTTAAATCAACTGGAACCATTTGGAGAAGAAAATCCAGAACCAATATTTTTGGCAGAACATGTGCGGGTACAGGAACTGCAACAGACTATGAAGGGCTTGCACACTAAAATGATAATTCAGCTTCAAGGAAAGAGCTATTCTGCAATGTTATTCGGGAAAACACCTGAACAAACTGGCATTATTGTAGGAAATTATTATCACATGTTGACAAGCTTAAATTTAAATCATTATAATGGCAAAACTTCTGTGACATTAAATATACACGAAGTCAGACCAGCTGGACTGCAACAAATGAAAATTTTAAATGCGATGCAGGTCTATGATAAATATTGTCGTGAAGAAGAATTGCCAAAAGAATATTATCAAGCAATGTGTCCTACCAGACAGGAATTAATTATCATTTATCAGGAAATTGCTAAGAAGCCTATTACAGCAGAAGCATTATTTCCAGCAATTGCAGATAAAAATATTAATTATTGTAAATTATTAATTGCATTGGATATTTTTGCAGAATTAAAATTAATTGCTTTCAATCCTGTGACAAGTTTGGCAAAGTTGTTGCCTGTACAAAAAAAAGCAAATCTTGATGATTCGCAAATTCTTGCAAATTTGAAAAAATATTGTGAAAATTAAAATATATTTTAATTTTCAAATAATGAAATTCATAGAAAAAATACCAGCAGTTTGAAAATATTTGGTATTATTTTAAGGAGGTTTTGTTTGTGAAAGAGGACAGAGTTGTAACGTTTGACATGCTGATGCAGAAGATTTTAAACGGTGAGAAACAGTATGATTTTAGTAAAATTAAATCTGCTTATCATTTTGCTGAAAAGGCACATGAGGGACAGTTCCGTTCCTCTGGACAGCCATATATTATTCATCCGCTTGCTGTTGCAGATATTTTGTTAGATTTAGGAATGGATACAGACACAGTCTGTGCAGCATTATTACATGATGTTGTGGAAGATACACCTGCGACTTATGAACAGCTAAGAAAATTATTTGGCAGAGATGTTGCAGATTTAGTAGACGGTGTAACAAAATTGAAAAAAGTGCCGATTTTTAACAGAGACCAACAAAAAGCACAAGATATTTGTAAAATTTTGATTGCTATGAAGCAAGATATTCGTGTTATGATTATTAAACTTAGTGATAGATTGCATAATATGCGTACACTAGGTTATAGAACACCCCATAAGCAACGCAATACAGCTTATGAAACAATGAATATTTATGCACCTATTGCGGGTCGTCTTGGAATCGAAACACTACATGAAGAATTAGAAGATTTGTCTTTTTATTATTTAGACCCTTATTCTTATGCGGAAATTGAAAAATTATTGGAAATTAATAAGCAGGAACGGGAAAATTTTATTGATTTAATCAAAAAACGGATTGCAGAACGTTTGCAACAGGAAAATTCGATTATTTTTGCAAGAGAACCACAAATTAGCGGACGAGTAAAAAGCTTATATGGCTTATATAAAAAAGTATTTGTGAATCATAAAGATTTTAATGATGTCTATGATAAATATGCTGTTCGTGTAATTGTTTCTACTGTGCCAGAATGTTATGCTATATTAGGCATTATTCACGACATGTTCAGACCAATTCCCAATCGATTTAAAGATTATATTCAGTCGCCTAAGAAAAATAATTATAAATCTTTGCATACGACAGTCATTGGACGTGAGGGAATCCCATTTGAAGTACAAATTCGTACATGGGATATGCACAAGACGGCAGAATACGGCATTGCGGCACATTGGAAATACAAAGAAGGTATTCACGGCAAGGATAAAATGGAAGATTATTTAACTTGGGTACGTGAAGTATTGGAAGCACAGCAGACTTCTGATGATGTAGAAGAAATTGTAAAAAATATCAAAGATGAACTTGCACCAGAAAGTATTGTTGTTGCTATGACGCCAAAAGGTGATACAGTTTCTTTGCCCATTGGTGCAACACCGATTGATTTTGCTTATGAAATTCATACACAAGTTGGTCATGGCATGATGAGTGCAAAAGTGAATGGTCATATTGTGCCGTTAGATTATAAATTACAAACAGGGCAAATTTGTGAAATCATGACAAGCAAAGCCCCTGATAAAGGTCCTAACAGAGCTTGGTTGGATATTGCAAGAACAACAAAAGCAAAATCTAAAATTCGCTCTTGGTTCAAAAAAGAACGCAGAGAAGAAAATATTGAAACTGGGCGTGCAATGCTTGAAAAAGCATTCCAACGCTGTCGCATTCGTATTCCAGAAGAAGATTATGAAAAATTTCTGGAAGATGACATGAAACGTCATAATTGTAGTACACTAGATGATTTTTATGCATCAATTGGTTATGGTGGCATTACAATTCAGAAATTTGTGCCACGTTGGAAAGATTTATATCATAAGTTATATTGTCAAGATGATACACCAGCCAAATTGCCAATTATTCAGCCTGCTTCTAAAAGCAAAAAAAGCAGAATTATTCTTGATGAAATTCAGGATTGTGTTTATAAATTTTCGCAATGCTGTAATCCATTGCCAGGGGACGAAATTGTTGGCTTTATCACAAGAGGCGGACACGGCATTTCTGTTCATACAACTTCTTGTGTGAATTATAAAGCTATGCTTGGCAGAAATAATCCTGAAGAATTAGAACGCTGGATGGACGTGCAATGGACAGATAATCAAGAAACTGCTATGCAGACTAGTATTGAAATTATTGCACTTGACCGTATCGGCTTAATGTATGATATTACAGCGATTCTTACAGAAGCAAGAATTCCGATTGTACATTCTTCGTCAAGAAATCTGAAAAACGGCAATGCCATTGTCGATATTTGCCTGATGATTGTGAATAAATCACAATTGACAGCTATTTTTGATAGAATTAGAAAAGTCAAGGGTGTTCTCACTGTGGAAAGAGCGTCAAATTAAATTGATTAAAATCTTAATATTCAGCTCCTGTTTTCACGTTACTATATTATATATTCTATGATATAATAATAATATTACAATACAAGGAGCTGAATGCTTCATATAGTAAAGGAGGTTT
>CAMWUF010000108.1 GCA_947177375.1 uncultured Ruminococcus sp. | reverse complement strand
AATTATAATGCAGATAATTTCTTAACTGGAAAATTAGAAAATAAACGCCGTTTGCAAGCAGAATTGGGCTTAGAACAAGATGACAGAAAAATGCTGATTGGTTTGATTTCCAGATTAACAGACCAAAAGGGCTTGAATTTATTAGGCGATACGTTTGAAAGATTTTTAGATGATAATACACAGTTTGTATTAATTGGCACAGGCGACCCAGGCTATGAAAATATGTTCCGCTATTTTGCAGGAAGATACCCTGGCAGAGTTTCTGCAAATATTTGTTATAATGACGAACTTGCACACAAAGTTTATGCAGGTGCAGACATGATGCTTGTGCCTTCTAAATTTGAACCTTGTGGCTTAACACAGTTAATGTCTTTGCGTTATGGTTCTGTGCCTTTGGTACGTGAAACAGGTGGCTTAAAAGATACCGTTGAGCCATATAACGAATTTGATTTAACAGGTACAGGCTTTACATTCAAAGAATTTTGGTCAGAGGCATTTTTGGGTGCAGTGAATTATGCAAAATCTGTATTTTTCAATTATAGATACCATTGGGACGATATGGTAAAACGTGGTATGCAACGGGATTTCTCTTGGAATAGTTCAGCATGTCAATATGAAGGCATGTATGAATGGCTAGCAGGTAAATAATCACTATCTCACTCCTTATAACAATAGAAAAATAGCACTGGATAAGCTTAGCAATATTCCAGTGCTTTTTTCTGTAATTTAGTCTAAAAAACGAAGCAAAAAACAAGTAATTTTTTTAGTATGTCACAATAATTTTAAAAAAGGCTTTCTGATTTTCGTATGTGAATTGACTTTTGCAAAATTTCAGGGTATAATATATAAAAATAGAAATTTAAAAAACAGGTGTTATGAATTATGATAAATTTATGCAAAGAATTATATGCCTATCGGGAAATGATTTTTAGTCTTGTCAAAAAAGATTTAAGAGGACGTTATAAAGGCAGTGTATTAGGATTTCTTTGGACGTTTATTAATCCGTTATTTCAATTAATTATTTATACCATTGCATTTTCGTTTATTTTACCAAGTGCCATTGAAAAATATTATTTATATTTATTTGTTGCCTTAATTCCATGGATATTTTTTTCATCGAGTTTACAGGGTGGAGCAAATTCTGTTATGGCTTCACAGAATTTAGTGTCTAAAATTTATTTTCCACGGGAAGTATTGCCAATTGCTTATGTCACAAGTTGCTTTGTGAATATGCTTTTGACATTTATTATCATTTTTCTAGTTGTTGCCTGTTCTGGAGTTCCCATGAATCTGACAGCAATTTTCTGCCTGCCAATTATTATGTTAATTGAATACATGATAGCTTTGGGACTAGCATTATTATTTTCAGCTGTTACTGTTTTTTTCAGAGATATGGAGCATATTTTAAGTATTATTACAATGGCTTGGATTTACATGACACCAGTGTTATATCCACTGGAAACAATTTCTGATAGCAAAATTCAAAAATTATTTTATTTCAATCCCATGACTTCTGTGATTATTGCCTATCGGGACATTTTATATTATGCCAAAATACCTGATTTTTCCACACTGTTCATTGCATTCTGTTTTGGAATTGCAAGTTTAGTCTTAGGAGAATTTATATTTTCAAAATTAAAAAAGCGTTTTGCGGAGGTGATGTAATGCATGAATCCTGAATATGCAATTGAAGTGCATGATGTCAAGAAAAAATTCAGAATTTTTTATGACAAAGGCAATGATTTGAAAGACAGAATTTTATTTCGCAATCGCAATCATTATGAAGATAGATTAGTATTGAAAGGCATTAGTTTTCGTGTGAAAAAGGGCGAAGCCATTGGATTAATTGGACATAACGGCTGTGGCAAAAGTACAACTTTGAAATTATTGACTAAAATTTTATATCCTGATTCTGGGACAATTGAAATGGCAGGGCGAGTATCAAGTTTAATTGAATTAGGAGCTGGATTTCACCCTGACATGACAGGACGGGAAAATATTTATACAAATGCGTCTATATTTGGCTTGACGAAAAAAGAAATAGACAAGCGTTTACAAGAAATTATAAATTTTTCAGAATTAGAAGATTTTATTGATAATCCTGTGAGAACATATTCTTCTGGTATGTATATGCGATTGGCTTTTTCTGTTGCAATTAATGTTGATGCAAATATTTTATTAATTGACGAAATTTTAGCTGTTGGTGATGCGAATTTTCAGAAAAAATGCTTTGATAAATTGCGTGAAATTAAAGCCCATGGTACAACAATTGTAATTGTTTCACATGCTTTGGGACAAATAGAACAAATTTGTGAAACGTCATACTGGATTGAAGATGGGTTAATTAAACAATCTGGTACGCCTAAAATTGTCCATGATAATTATTTAAAAAGCATGGAACTAAAACGCACTGAACAGCTTGAAAAACAACATGCTACAGAACAGGAAAAAAAACAAGAATCAGAAAAGACTGCATCTGTTACACAAATTACAGAAAAATTGCCTGATTTCTGCGAAAAAACAGCGATTCGCATGGGAACACAGGAAATTATTTTTACAGATGTACAGCTTAGAAATATGCAAAATCAAAAGCAATATATTTTTGACACGCAGGAAAAAATTAAAATTTTTCTGCAATACAAGTCAAGTAATACTGGTTTAAAAGGCAATTTCGGCTATGGAATTTTTCGGGAAGATGGTCTGCATTGTTACGGAACAAATATTTTAATTGAAACAGGAGAATGCATTCCCATTCAGAAACAAGGCGAATTGGAAATTATCTTTCAAAATAGTTTATTACCAGCAAGATATTTTTTAGACATTGCAGTGCATTCCCATAATGGTATTATTTTTGATGATATCAGGCAAGTTATCAGCTTTGTTGTATCTTCCAGCAAACAAGATATTGGTGTTTGCAGACTAGAATCTAGTTTTTTATGGAGGTGAAAATGTTTGAAATTATATACAAGATTATTAAGATTTTTTCTGCGTGATTTATATGCCAGAACAGAAACTGCCAGAAGTGAATCTGCTGATAATGCAAAAGCATTACAAGAAACAAAAAATCAAGTAATCTCATTTCAGGAAAGTTCTGCATTGCAAATTGCGACTTTACAAGAGCAAATGCTATTTTTACAAGAACAAAATAAAAAATTTCAGGAAGAATTAAAATTTTTACAGCTCCAGTTAAAAAATATTGATACTGGACATCATGAACGAACAGAACGCTGTGAAAAAAGACTGGACTGTTTAGAACATTATCGTTCGGAAACAGAAAAGCGTATGCAGAGTGATGATATCACTACGCTGGAATTATCCCATAGAATCGAATTGACAGAACAAGTTTTGCAAGAAAATAATATTTCTGGAAATGCTTTAAAATTATTTGATAAAAAAACATATTCCCAAGCGGGAGAAGATGCCATTATTTTATATGCCTGTGCGATGTTAGGCATTCCGTTTCAGGAATGCAATTATTTAGATTTAGGGGCAAATAAGCCAATTGAAATGAGCAATACCTATTTTTTCTATCAACAAGGTGCAAGAGGGGTATTATTAGAAGCGAATCCGCTGTTAATTCCCGAATTAGAACAAAAACGCTCTGGAGATATGATTTTAAATCAAGCCGTGACAGGCAAATCAGATGAAACTATGATATTTCATGTTTTAAATCTTGATGGCTTATCTAAAATTGGTGATATATCAGATATTCTTGCAAAAAATCCTGATGCAAAATTAATGCAGTCTATTCCTATTAAAACTATCACTGTAAATGATATTATAAAAAATTATTTTCAGGAAAAAGCTCCTGTAATTTTAAATTTAGATATAGAGGGTCTGGAATTAGAAATATTACAAAGTATTAATTTTGAGCAGTACAGACCATTATTTTTTATTATTGAAATGATACCCTATTCTAAAAATTTATCTGTTGGCATAAAAAATCAGGAATTATTAAATTTCATGCATTCTAAAAATTATCTGGAATATGCATTTACAGGCATTAATTCTATTTTTATTGATATTATCAAATATCAGAAATTAATTGCTGGAAAGGAAGATTGATATGCAGAATGAAATAAATCATATTAATATTGATGAAATTATGAATCAAATACGCATGGAAATTAAACAAAAAGGTTATGATGATTCTATGCTGGATTTTGAAGAAATTCCCTTTGCACAGGAAATCAGTCATGCAGAACATCATTTTGAACTAGCTTCTTTGCAGCAAAGTTCTGAATATTTAAATATTCGCAATCAAATAGAACCTTATAAACCAATTGAGGGGAATTTTTTCATTATTTTTATCAAAAAAATATTGCGTAAACTCATGAAATTTTATATTTTGCCTATCATGACAGAACAAAATGCATTAAATTTGCATACGGCAAATTCTGTGAATCAAATTCAGCAATATATTAATTCTAAAAGCAATTCAGACCAGATTAATCTGACAGAATTAGTTTCCAGAATTGAAACACTGGAATTAAAACAATCTGCAAATAAACAGGAAATACAGGCTTTACGCAGTCAGGTAAAAGCATTAACTGCTGAAAATGAGAAACTTCGGAGAAGAACATCATGAGAATTATACAATTTTTACCAACTTTAGCATTTGGCGACGCTGTCGGAAATGATACGATTGCATTAAAAAAAGCAATGCAGGAACTAAATTATGATACCAGTATTTATGCAGAAGTTGTTGACCAAAGATTGCCGAAACATACAGCATCAGATTTATGCAATGGCATGCCTGAGTTAGATAATTCAGATATTATTTTATATCACATGTCAACAGGTTCAAAATTAAATTATCGCTTAGAACAATATGCTTGCAGAAAAATCATGATTTATCATAATATTACACCACCAGAATTTTTTCGTGGCTATAATGCACAAGCAGAAGCAAATGCACAGTATGGACTCTGGCTCTTATAA
>CAMWUF010000107.1 GCA_947177375.1 uncultured Ruminococcus sp. | reverse complement strand
ATCACAATTATTATTATTATTTTATTATTTACTTTTTGTGTGAAACAAATCACAGAAATTTTATACTGGACTGGAATTTCAGGCTTTATTGCAGGATTACTAGTCTTTGTACCAAGTATCTATTTAAAATCTACTGACTATGTAGCAGGCTTTGTTATCAAAGACCAACAAATTTTTTCAGCTGTTGTCGGATATTTACATATTTTGACAAATCAAGTTATTTTATTATCTGCAATGACGTTATTAATCGGGGCTTTATTTTTAATTATCTTTGGCTTTTTACAAAAACGTAAACAAGATTGATAGATTCATATTAATATCAAAAAAGCTGTAGACATGTTAGTTTACAGCTTTTTTATTGAATTTAATATTAATTAGCTTAGAATCATAGAGTTTTGCAAAGACAATGCCAATTAGAATCCCCACAGTATACCTGATAAAATCAGCCGTGTCAAAAAATCCAATTAAACTTGCAAATCTAATGACTTGTACTACTAAAATAAATAATTCACTAGCTAATATTGTCTTGACAAAATTAGAACGAAAAAAGCGAAATACATAAAATCCAAACGGAATAAAACTAAATACATTTTTACAGATATTACCTACTGAGTGAAATCCTTTTATTGTTTGAAAGGGATTAAGTGTCAAGTTTAACTCTCCAACTTCTCGCCTATTTATAAGCTGAATATGTTGCAACCAGAGTCTTTCATAAGGTAACAGTCTAAAAATTACAAATACTAGCAAAAATAGCATGTACACGCAAAAAATAGAAATATATATTACTTTCTTTTTAGATTTCATAAATTCTCCTCTTTCTTATAGATTTTATTTTTAATAGAATCAAATAATCTTGTTTTGCGTATCACAGAATCATAAAATCTAAATAGAATAATTCCAAATATAATGCCTATTGTATATCTGATAAAATCATCAATGTCAAAATAATTAATTAAAGCTTTTGCTTTTAGCATTTCGCACGCAAAAATAAATACTTCACTTATCAGCATTGTTTTAATATAACTGCATTTGCAAAATTGAAATACGAAAAATCCAAATGGCACAAAACTAATAATATTTTTTAAAAGACTTTTTTTAGAAAGGCTAACAATTGTTTCAAAGGGAATGATTTTATAATTAGATGCTCCGTATTTTATAGTTTCTGCAATTGTATTGTGTGTGCTGAAAAACCGAGACAGAGGAAATAGTTTAAAAATTACAAACATCAGCAAAAATACCATATAAACCACAAAAATAGAAATATATAGCATTTTCTTTTTTGATTTCATGATTAAAATTATCCCTCATTTCTAAGCAAAAGATTTTTCATCAAACAGAAATCATAGATATTAAGTAAGCCATTATTATCTAAATCACCAGCTTTTGAGTTTGGCAATTTGCCATTGCCTAACAGCCATTTTTGCATTGCAATAATATCTGTTAAAGAAAATTCACCGTCTGCATTGACATCTCCAATTACGCCAGTATCTACAGAATTTTCTTTTTCATAAACTACTTGAATATTCGTATAATTTACAGAAATTATATCTTCTAAATCAAGTTCTTGCTTTTCGGAATAATCCCACCATTTTTGAACTTCAATTTTTCCGTCTGCAATGACAGCTTCTAAAATTTCATCATCATTGCTAAATGTTCCATCAAAATTAACAGTTGCCGTTTGATTAGCTCCTAAAGTTAGCGTATAACTTTTGCTAGACCAGAATTTCGTGCCGTCTGGTGTTTTGACATTGACACATAATGCACAGCCTGCACCACCATAAGAAGAACCTGCACTGGAAGTCACATCAGCAGTTAAAATAACTTTTTTCAAATGTTCAGGGTCATCAATTGGAATTTCAAGATAACCGTCTTGATTTATCATAGTATCAAAATTGTCAAAATTAACAACTGTTTGCTGAGTTTTATTATCATCATAAATTTCTTTATCTGCAAAATCAGATGCATCATCTGTTACAACAATCATTGCTGCTGAATAAGCAGGCAGTGTCACATTGACTGTATTATCAGAAATATTGTCAATAATATCAATTAATCTAATTTCTTCAGAGTCGCCATATACAGCATAAACACCAGCAGCTTTATAATTTGCATTGCTATTGGCAAGTGTAATTGTTGCATTTTCAGATTGTGTAAAGCTTTTATTAGTTAGCATAACAGTTACTTGACTGTCATCATTACCATTAATTGCAGAATAAGAAGATGCTAAAGAAACATCATCTGTTTTAGTTGGCACAAGTGTGTTGCCAAAACTGCCACCCTTGCCATCATAATTTGTATATAACTTCATGCCAGAGAAAATATAATCGCTACCATCCCAAAGTGTCGCAAGATAAACGCCTGCATCTGCATAGCAACCAAGAGCTTCTGCTTGTGCAATCGTTGCACTTAAATCATTGCCCCCAAAATTATATTCAGAAATGGCAAGTTTTGTCCCTGGAAAATACGTATCAATAGATTTCTGAATTGTTGGCAAAATTGGAATATTTTCCTGACACCATTGTCCAATCCAGCTATTTTCAGCAAAGCCTTCTTCATAAAGTGTACGAACAGACTGTAATCTATCTTCTGCACCATTACGCCCAGATTCTGTATAATAATGAATATCTACAACATCTAATAATCTTGAGCCATATGCATCACTTGCTTTTTTCATGTCATCAAGATAACTATCTAAATACCAGTGATAATTTCCTGATTCTTTGACAGCATTCCAGTCATCTACATCAGCGAGATGGTCATAGGCTGTATAGCCATATAATGCAGGACCAAATACTTCAGCATTAGGGTCAATAGATTTCACAGCTTTTGCAACTTCAACAGATTTTTCTGATAATTCCTTAACGGTTACAGGGTCTGCATGCATACGACTATGTGTACTAGACCATAAAGCAGGTTCATTATCAAGGCTATATCCCTGCATACCAGTTGAAGTCTTAGAATCGCCAAGTGTTTTGACAATATAATTTACATATTCGTCCATGTAAACAACGCCGTCAGTTAAATCAGGTGTATCAGAAAATGCACTGTTTTTTGTAAAAACAACTTCATTCCAACGGTCTGATGGAGCTGCTTCTGCTTCTGAAACAGGTCCGTTTTTATCAGCTGCCACATAGCCTGCAAGTTGCAATGTCGTGAATTTATATGCAACATCATTTTTAACACATTGTTCTGAAAGTTCCTGTGCTACAGCCGCTGGCTCATTTGATTTTGTTAAATTATCATCAGAGCTATGTTTCCAGTCTGAACCAGCATTAGAGGCATTATTTTCCCAGTTATACGCTGTCATACGATTTCCACCCTGACGAACTGCATTCACACGCAAGTCTTTTAAGCGATTTTCATTGCCGTAAATATTTACGCCGTAAATATAAGGGCTAATTTCCTTATGTTCTCCTGATAAATCTACAGTGACATTCATAGCATAAGAACTATCTTCTGCTACAGCAACCATTTGTGGCAAAATTGGCATTGCAACAGTTGCAGATAACAGCAATGCTCCCAAACGTTTTACATTCATAGTTAAATACTCCTTTCTTATTACAAGCAGTCCTTTATTTCTGCTTTTAGTGTCTTCATATCAGTAGGTTCAAATCGAGCAACAATGTTTCCGCTACGGTCAATCAAAAACTTTGTAAAATTCCATTTGATAGCACTATTATTTTTATAATCTTTATCCATTTTTTTCACAACGCCATTCATGATAAGTGCCATAGGACTTTTGCCAAAGCCTTCAAACTTTGTATTTTCAGTCAGCCATTTGAAAAGAGGGATTGCATTTTCACCATTTACATCTATCTTTGCAAATTGTGGGAATGTAATGCCATACCGCCCTGTACAGAACGAATGAATTTCTTCGTCATTACCTGGTGCTTGTTCGCCGAACTGGTTACAAGGAAAATCAAGGATTTCAAAACCTTGTTCTTTCAATTCATTATAAATATCCTGCAATTCATCATATTGCGGTGTGAATCCACAGCCTGTTGCCGTGTTGACAATCAGCAGAACTTTTCCCTTGTAATCAGCCAAAGAAATAGATTTTCCGTCTTGTGTTTTAACTTCAAAATCGTAAATAGTCATATTGTAACCTCCTGATGTTAAATTTTAATATATTAAAATTATAGCATATCATAAAAATTTTGTCAATAGGCAAAAATACCTCTGCTTATCACAGCAAAGGCATTTTTATACTATTTATATTAATTTACTGATAACATGTTATCACATTGACATCTTCAACAACATCTACAACAGAAACTTCTTGCACACAATTATTTTCAGGAACAGCTTGTTCTTCGATTGGAACTTCTACAAAAGTAACTTCCTCTACCACATCACTTGAAACATAAGCTACTTCTGCAACGTTTTCTTCTTGTATGCCACTGTCTACAGCTTGTACTTCTTTTAATTCTACAACACTTGATGTATTTTTTCCGGAATGTCGTTCAATAAAATTTTCTGTCCAAGTTGCAATTTCTGTAAAATTTGCAAGAATACTAACAAGCACTAATACTTTACCACCAGTTGCAATGAAATATTCTTTTGTAGATTTTTTATTTTTTTTCTTGAGATTCACCATAATTTAGCCTCCTCGAAATAAATTAAATATTGTTTTTATTATATAGCAAATATTGGTCTTTGTCAAGTGAAATTTTCGTGAAAAATTAGTTTTTTATTTTTAATGCAACTTCAATATTACTATCTCCTAATGCAGTAGCAAGTCCTTCAGGATTTTCAATATATCCAATGCGTGTATAACTATACTTTGTAGAAAAACTATCATAAAATAAAACCAGACAATCTGAACCATAAAGCATAATATCACCAGTATTAATTTCCCCTACCTGTTCACTATTTTTTGGAAATGATTCCGAAAAATAAAAATATTTTTCATTGCCGTTTAGTTCATTCATAGTTAGAGTAAGAG
>CAMWUF010000106.1 GCA_947177375.1 uncultured Ruminococcus sp. | reverse complement strand
AACACTGTGATGTCACAATGCAGCACTGTGATGTAACAATGCAGCACTGTGATATCACAATGGAAAACTATGATGACACAATGGAGAAAATTAAGTTAACAATGAAGAATTTGATGTAAAAATCCCATTTACAAGAGATTCTTGGCATGGAAGAATGCAAGCTTGCAGAGGTGTTGGAGCATCACTGTCTGAACATGCACTTGCAGAATGGCAACAAGAACATAAAAATTTATTAGAAAAAATTGCACCTGAACATTTTGAAATTCTGCATTATATTGCCATTGCAGAATTAGTAAAAAAATAATAAAAATAGTAAGAAAGGCTGATATTATCATGAAAGAAGTTATTTTAGTAAAATATGGCGAAATGGCTCTCAAAGGGCAAAATAAATATAGTTTTGAAGATATGCTATTCAGAAGCATTAAGCACAGATTGCGTAATATAGGAAATTTTCAATATAGTTCAGCACAGTCTACGATTTATATTGAAGCTTTAGAAGATAATATAGATTTAGATGAAGTAGTTGAAATCTTAAAAAAAGTATTTGGCATTGCCAGCATTTGCCGTGCATGTATCTGTGAAAAAGATTTTGCTGACATTCAGGAAAAGGCTCTGGTATATTTAAAAGAACAGTTAGAAGATGTTGCTAGCTTTAAAGTAGAGGCAAAACGTGCTGACAAAAAATTTGCAATGAAATCACCTGAAATTTGTCGAGAATTGGGTTCTGCAATTTGTGAAGCATTTCCTGAACTGACAGTTGATGTGCATGAGCCAGAATTGACTGTCATCGTTGAAATTCGTGATTCTCATGCGTATGTACATGCAGGAAAAATCAAAGGTGCAGGTGGTTTGCCTTTGGGAACAAGTGGGAAAGCAATGTTATTATTATCTGGGGGCATTGACAGCCCTGTTGCTGGCTACATGATGGCAAAAAGAGGAGTTATTATTTCTGCGATTCATTTTATAAGTCCGCCTTATACATCCGATAGAGCCAGACTCAAAGTAGAGCAACTTTGTGATAAAATGACAGACTATTGTGGAGATATTAAATTTTATTGCGTGCCGTTCACGGAAATTCAGGAGCAGTTGAAACGCCGTTGTCCAGAAGAATTTTTTACAATTTTAATGCGTAGAATCATGATGATAATTGCACAGGAAATTGCCAAAAAAGAAAATTCTCTTGCATTAATCACAGGCGAAAGTGTTGGTCAAGTGGCTAGTCAAACGATTCAGGCAATGGTTTGTACAGATGCAGTTTGTCATATGCCTGTATTTCGTCCTATGGTTGGCATGGATAAAACAGAAATTATTGAAATTGCCAGAAAAATTGACACGTTTGATATTTCCATTCAGCCTTATGAAGATTGCTGTACTGTTTTTACGCCAAAACACCCAAAAATTCGTCCGCAATTAGAAATTATTGAACAAGCACAACAAGCAGGAGATTTTGCTGAGATGATAGCAAAGGCAATTGAAAATACAGAGTTGAAACTATTCAAAATGCATTGTTGAAAAGCAAAAAAATTGTGAATGTTATTGAAATATAATAACTGCCTTGACAAAGTATATAAAAATGTAGTAAAATAAATATTAGAATATAATTATGATAAAATGGAGGAATTTGCATGAAAAAAGAGTCTGCATCTAATATGGATAAGTATATGGCGATAAAAAATGCAGTACATGAGCAAGAACTTGCAGAAGAAGCTGTTCAAGCAAAACAAAAAAATAAAAAGAAAAAGAAAAAAAAATCTCTGGGAAGAAAAATTGCTGGTTTGTTTCCTGAAAAGGGCGATAGTATATTTGAAGTTTTCAGGAAAATGATTTTTTTAGGTTCTTCTGCCGTATTTATTGTTTGTTTGGTTTTAATCGGACAGTATTTTTGGGACAATTACAAAGCAAGACAAGTACTTGAACCAATCAGACAAGCGTATATTAAACAAGCAAAAGAAGAAAAGGAAAAAGCAAAGCCCATAGAAGAAGATAATCAAGAAGATAGTTATCAATTGCTTGAATCCGCAAAAGCATTGTTAGAAATTAATAGCGATGTCGTTGGTTATATTCACATTCCGAATAAAACAGGAGAAGAAGAATCTTATGCGATTAGTTATCCTGTGGTACAAAGAAGAAACAAAGCAGATGGAAACTCTTATTATTTAGATAAAAATATCAATAAAGAACAAGCCAGAAGTGGTTCTATTTTCATGGATTATCGGGATTTTTTTGATTATATGCTACCAGATTTAGACCAAAACGGAAAGCAATTGGACACTTACAAGAGAGTTGAGGAAAATTCAGAAAATTTAGTAATTTATGGTCATAATATGCATGATTTTTCTATGTTCGGCGGGTTAAAAAGATATATTAATTCTGAAGGCTATTATGAAAATCATCCGATTGTAGAATTAAATTCTAATTTTTTGCAGTATCAATATAAAATTTTTGGCATGATAGTTGTAGATGCCAATGATGAAACAG
Organism: uncultured Ruminococcus sp.; assembly: GCA_947177375.1. Lineage (GTDB taxonomy): Bacteria > Bacillota > Clostridia > Oscillospirales > Ruminococcaceae > UBA3855. Next base: position 2,474 of record CAMWUF010000106.1, on the reverse strand, counting down.
ATACAAAATTTGAATACTGGAATGTGATTGATTTTGAAGACGAAAAAGATTTTTATAATTATGTCAATGAAGTAAAACGCCGTACTGTGCGATTAACAGATGTTGATGTGAAATATGGAGACCAGTTATTAACTTTGTCAACTTGTAACAGCACATTTAGTAATGGCAGATTAGTTGTATTTGCTCGTTTGTTACGTGAGGGAGAAGATTTATATGAGGGTTGCACCAGTGTTGAAAATCCTAATGTAAAATGGTCAAATAGTTATTACAAATGGCATAAAGAAACATATGACCCAAATGCAGAATTTGTGCCATATGGTTAATTGATAAAAAATAAGAAAAGAGCGTGATAAAATGAGTTCTAAAAAAACAAAAAAATTATGGATAACGGCTGGAATCTGTTGTGTAGCACTTGTTGCATTGACAGGAGGATTGTTACTATTAAGTCATAAAAATTCTGCACCAGAAGAAATCATTCCTGCTGATATAAATGCTGAAATTCCTGAAACAGTGCCAACAAATCCAGTTCCTGAATCAGAACAAGAAGAATTTAATCTCAAAAATCTGGCAGTTCAGGAAGGGGATTTTGGGTTATCGCCTTCTATGACAGGTATGGCAAAAAGTATGAGGGAATATAATCAAGATTCTATTGGTTGGATTCGTATTGCTGGTACACAAGTAGATAATCCTATTGTACAGGGTGATGATGATGCCTATTATCTGGATATGGGATTTGATAAAAAATCTTATCGTGCAGGAACAGTTTTTCTGGATTTTAGAAATTATTTTGATTATGATGCTAGTACTTGGTCAGATAATTTAATTTTATATGGTCATAATATGGCAAATAATGAAATGTTCGGTTCACTTCGCAGGTATCGTCAAGATTTAAGTTATTATAAAAATAATCAGTTTATTGAACTGGATTCTAATTATGAACATGCAACTTATGTGATTTTTGCATTGCCAATCACTTATGGTGGTGCAGATGCAGAATGGACTTATTGGAATCAATTAGAATTTCCAGAGCAGGCTGATTTTGATGATTATATTAATCATGCAAGAGAAAAAAGCCTTGTAGATATTAACGTTGATGTACAATATGGAGATAAATTAATTACATTATCCACATGCTATTCTGATGAAGATGATTCCAGATTTTTAGTCATTGGCAGAAAACTCCGTGAAGGCGAGACTGCGGAAACATTTGCAAATTCTTGATAACAGAGGCAATTTTCATGCATGAATTAAAAAAATATATATTTCGCCTGTTACTAGTAATTTCAGCAGGAAGTTATGTTTTGCCAATTCCTGTCATTGCAGAAACAGGCGAAAAATTAAGTACAGTAACAATTATACATTCGGATTCAGAAGAAAAAACAGAAATTCCAAAAAAATCCAGTCAGTCTCAAAATTGGTGGAAAGCCAAATTAGAAGATTATAATAATTTATCTAATAGTTCTGTTTCTTATGAAATTGTTGAAAATTTTATAAGAAAAGAGCCTGTATTAATTTCTGATAATTCCCGAAATGATGTGATAATTTCCAATGAACCAACACCATCTGTTGTTGCTGATGTGCAAGAGGGATATTTTGCATTTTCTACTTATGGTTGGGGGCATTGTGTCGGATTAAGTCAAAACGGTGCGAATTTCTATGCAATTTATGCTGGTTGGAATTATCAGGATATTTTATTTCATTATTATCCTGGAACAGTGCTTATGAATACTGGCACAGCAGAAACAGAAATGATAACTGTACAAGAAATCCCAGGGAATTCTTTGCAGCAAGTTTCTGAAATTGTAAATTTAGAAATGGGTGGGTCTTTCAGCACAGAAGCTCTTAAAGCACAAGCAGTGGCTGTATATACTTATATTAAATATTATAATAATGATTCCCATGATTTAAAAGGCAAACCAGACCCTCCACAAAATGTAATAGATGCTTGTGCGTCTGTATTGGGCGAAGCATTGTATTATAATAATCAATTTGCAATGACAATGTTTGGAGCGTCCTGTGGTGGTATTACAGCAGATTCTTATGATATTTTTGATATGAATTTGCCTTATTTAAAAAGCGTTTCCAGTGATTTTGATGCAGATTATGACCCGCATTATGGTGATGTTGTTTATTTCTCTATCGAAGAAGTGAAAAACAGAATTGAAAATGCTTATCAGATTCAACTTTCTGATAATCCTGAAAATTGGATTCAGCTGGTAGAAGGCAATGGCGGTTACGTTAAGCAAGTAATACTTGATAATCAAATCACTGTAAGAGGTGATGCATTTCGCTATGAATTAGACTTGAAATCACCGAAATTCACTTATATTTTAGCTCCTGAAAAAACAGAAGAAATTACAGAAGAAACGAATCAGGAAATAACTGATGAAATTTTAGAAACGGTAAATCCTGATTTAATTTAACGTGAGTTCGATGGAAAAAATCAGTCAAGCAAGCAAAAAAAGCCCTCCTGC
>CAMWUF010000105.1 GCA_947177375.1 uncultured Ruminococcus sp. | reverse complement strand
CCACAACAACTACAACAACTACAACAACCACAACAACTACAACAACTACAACAACTACAACAACTACAACAACCACAACAGAAACAACAACAACTACTACTACTAAAGAAGCAGTTCTGCCTGATAGTAGTGATGAAACAACAACTACTGGAAAGGATATCAGTGGTTCCTTTGGTGAAGATAATACAACAACAACTACTAAAGATATCAGTGGTTCCTTTGGTGAAGATGAAACTACAACATCAACGAAAGAAGCAGTTATGCCTATTAATAGTGATGAAACAACCACAACAACTACTGCAGAAGAAACAACAACTACAACAACAACTACAACAACTACAACAGCAGCCCCACGTACTAGCACAACAAGAACAAATGTAGTTACTAACAGAACAAATAGTGTAGTTACAAGATCTACAACACCTGCAACAAATAAAGTAACTTCCCAAAATACAGCTACATCGACTACTAGTCCGAAAACAGGTTCACAAGCAATTGTAGTAACAGCTAGCTTGCTCGCAGTTTCTGGTATTGCATTGTTAGTAACACGTAGAAAAGATGACTAATCATCTGATATGTATGAGAAGAAGAACGGCATTTGCCGTTCTTCTTTTTTTAGGATAGGAAATCTATTTTTGCATAGAATAATCATAGCCTATGAAAAATTTTTAAAACCTGTGGAAAATGCACAAATTTCAGTACTTTTCAGCTAGAATTACTAGAATATGATTGACAAATAAAAAGCAATGTGATATAATAAAATCTGGTAATTTTTTTAGAAAAAATATACAAGAAAGGAAAATTTTAAAACATGAAGGCGATTTTGAATGATAAAACCAAGGCAATGGTTTCAACTGTGAAAGCGTTTTTAATTCGCTGTGGCATTCCTGATATGTTTATGTGTCGATTTGTAGGAATGTATTTTTTAATATCTGCTATTGTGTTGCAAATGCAACGCAAAAATGGGATTGATTCATTGTTTCTATGGAAAGAATTTGTGAAAGCAGTTCCTTTTGTAAGCAGTGTTTTATGGTTGGTATTTGGATTATTATTATTAACATCCACTTATTATTTAGTACCGAAAAAATTTAAAATCATTGACCAAATTGTATTATTAATCGGGTTACTTTTTTTTGTAATTTCTGTTACATGGCGTATGCAGACTGAAAATTATTATTTTTCGCTCTGTATTACATTAGTAGCCATTGTATTTATGAGTTATTTAATGGGAAAAGTTTCGCATGAAAGTCTTGAAAAACTTCCAGATATTATTACGGCATTAATTATTGCAGTTGTTGCAGTTGCAGTTGTAATTTATATCAGTGTAACATCTATTTTAAGACATAGAACATTTAGTAGTTCCTGTTATGATTTTGGAATTTTTGTGCAAATGTTCTGGTCAATGAAAACAAGTTTAACAGCAGTTACAACTTGTGAACGTGATATGTTTTTGTCGCATTTTAATGTGCATGCGTCATTTATTTATTATTTACTTGTGCCGTTTTATGCTTTATTTCCAAGTGAAAATACACTGTTGATTGCACAAGCGATTCTAGCAATGGGAGGCATAATTCCATTATATTTAATTGCAAAAAATCATGGTTACAAAGGTGCAATTCGGATAGCTGTTTGCATGATATATATTTTTTATGCTGGATTAGTCGCACCGAATTTTTATGATTTTCATGAAAATGCATTTTTACCGACATTGCTTATGTGGCTGTTATATGCCGTAGATACTAGAAAATATATTTTATTTTATATTATGAGTGTCTTAACTTGTATTGTCAAAGAAGATGCACCGTTATATGTGATATGCATTGGTATGTATTTCATGATTGAAGAAAAAGGTTGGAAGCGTTTACATGGTTTGGCTGTACTCGCAATATCAGGAATTTATTTTGTGCTTATCAGTAGTTGGCTGAAAGAATACGGCGATGGCGATATGATGGCATCTACTAGATTTGGCAATTTGACTATTGAAGCAGGTGATAGTTTTGGTAGCATTATTAAAAACGTGTTGACAAATCCAACATATTTCTTTAGTTTATTTATTCATGATACAAGTTTATTATTTTTCTTAGAAATTATGGTACCTGTCATGTTCCTGCCGTTCATGACAAAGAAATTGTATAGATATTTATTATTAATTCCGTTTATTATCATGAATTTAGTAATTGGAACAAGTTATGGCTATGCGGCAGGTATTGGTTATCAATATATTTATGGTCCTTCTTGTTTAGTTATTTATTTGGCATTGCTAAATGCCAAAGATATTACGCATGAAAAGCGTAATATCATTATTGCAATGGCATCTGTTGCAAGTTTAATTTCCTCACTTTGTTTTATTTCCAGTAAAATGGGCTTTGTAGACACTTATAATGGTCGCCCGCAGTATTATAAAAATTTAGAGGCTTGTTTAGATAGCATTCCGCAAGATGGCAGAGTTATCACAAATACTTGGTTCTTGCCACACTTGGCAGACAGAAAAGAAGTTTATGTATTTGATAGAAATGATTTTAATACAAATCCAGATATTGCAGAGTTTGAAGAAGCTGTGACAGGGCTGAAAGATATGCAAAGATATGATTTCTATGTATTAAGCAGAGGCGATGAAAATACACCAATTGCTATCCCCTATTTAGAAGAAGCTGGTTATACGGTTTATACAGAAACAGAAAATTATATTGTTATTTATGTCAGTCCTGAATATAAAGCAAGTCATACGTCATGATGATTTAATTATTTTTAAAAATAAAAAAAACGCTTTACAAATTTCAAATTTTGTTGTATAATAAAAAAGGGAAAAATTTCCCTGATAAAAAATTTTATTAATTGTAGGTAATTGGTATGTTAATTACTTGTCTTGACTTAGAGGGCGTACTCGTGCCTGAAATCTGGATTGCATTTGCCGAAGCAAGTGGTGTGCCAGAACTCAAAAAAACAACTCGTGATGAGCCAGATTATAATAAGCTCATGGAGTACAGATTGAATATTTTAAAACAGCATAATCTTGGATTAAAAGAAATTCAAGAGACAATTGCTAAAATTGAGCCTATGGAAGGTGCAAAAGAATTTTTAGACGAATTGCGTTCTTTGTGTCAGGTAATTATTATTAGTGATACGTTTACACAGTTTGCAGCTCCGCTTATGAAAAAATTAGGCTATCCGACAATTTTCTGCAATACGCTTGAAGTTGCTGACAATGGCGAAATCACAGGTTACAGAATGCGTTGTCCACAGTCTAAATTAACAACTGTAAAAGCATTGCAATCTATCGGTTTTGAAACAATTGCAAGTGGTGATAGCTATAATGATTTAGGCATGATTCAAGCAAGTAAAGCTGGATTTTTATTTAAAAGCACAGAACAAATCAAAAAAGATTATCCAAAATTACCTGCTTATGAAACATATGCAGAATTAATGCAGGCAATTAAAAATGCAATGTAATGTATAACAAAAATGGCACTGTACTTTGTGCAGTGCCGTTTTTGTATATTTTCGTATTTGAGGAGAATTAAATTTTATGAGAGAAAAATTATTTGCATATGCAAAAGAAAAATATCATGCCGAACCAGAATATCTTTGGGCAAGAGACCCAGAAAGTGCAATTTTAAGAAATGATAATACGCAAAAATGGTTTGCAGTTATCATGAGAATTAGTAAAGATAAGTTAGGTTTAAAAAATAAAGAACTTGTTTGGATTGCAGATTTCAAATGTGACCCTTTGCTAATAGGTTCTTTTTTGCAACTAGAGGGGCATTTTCCAGCATATCACATGAATAAGAATCATTGGATTACGGTTTTATTAGATGGGTCTGTCAAAGAAGAACAGATTTTTCAATTATTAGATTTAAGTTATTGCTTAATAGAAAGGAAAAAATCATGACACAGTTAGATAAAATCAGAAAATTAAATGGAATGCTATTACAAGAAATGCCAGAATATCAAATACAGCTAAGGCGGATAAATTTTGATGATTATAAACAACAAAGATTATTTTTGCGTAGCTTGATGAATCTCAGAGAACCAATGCCAATTTCAGAAGAATTTTTAAATTTACAAGATGATTTCTTGACACAGGAAGCACTGGAAAAAGGGATTGTACATGTGCAGGAATTAATACCAGTTGTTGAAAATATTTGTATTTGGCAAGGTGATATTACCAGACTAGATGCTGATGCGATTGTAAATGCTGCAAATACTAGTATGTTAGGCTGTTTTTTACCGTGTCATAAATGCATTGATAATGCAATTCATTCTTCGGCAGGGTTGCAATTGCGTGATGTTTGCTTTCAAATGATGTTGGAGCAAGGATATGAAGAGCCAATTGGTTCTGCGAAAATTACAAAAGCTTATAATCTGCCGTCAAAATATGTGATTCACACAGTAGGACCAGTGATTTGTGATAATCAAGTGACAAAATATGATAAATTAATGCTAGCGTCTTGTTATACATCTTGTTTGCAAGTTGCATCTGAAAAAAATTTAGAAAGCATTGCATTTTGTTGTATTTCTACAGGAGAATTAAGTTTTCCAAAGCAATTGGCTAGTGAAATTGCAATACATACTGTAAAGACGTATTTGCGTCAAAATCCTGAGACAAGTTTGAAAAAAATAATTTTTAATGTGGAGTTTTTAACCACAGTTTTCTGCACAGAAATGCATTTTGTTTACAGATGTAATTTCAACTTTACTAAGCTTCTTTCATTGATATGAAAGTATTTTATCAAACCTGTAACAATCAAATAATAGATTCTTTGAACCTAAAAATTCATCAGCTAAATAAAAAGCTTGGTAGGCCTCAATCTAAATGTGACTCCATACTATTTATTTCACTAGGGGAAATGCCACATATCATTATCTTTTTCTACAAAGAATTCAGCACATCCCCAAGCAAACCCTAGCTGTTTTACAATGGGCTTTGTGTTAAATTGAACTTCCTTATAATCTCATATAAAA
>CAMWUF010000104.1 GCA_947177375.1 uncultured Ruminococcus sp. | reverse complement strand
CGTCTTTGTTAGCATCTCCTGTGAGAATTTCTGGAGCTGTTCCAAGAGAAACAAAATTTCTGTTATATTTTTTCGCATAAACTTCTGCTGTGGAATTGTCATATCCATAGATAGTAGCTGTATCAGGAATTATATCTTCATAATAAAAATAAGAAGAAAGACTATAAAAAGATCCAACAGGAGGACCAATTACACATTCTGGATTTTCAATTGTAATAGATGTTAAAGAGCTACAATCACAAAAAGCATTTCTTCCAATTAATGTGACACTATCTGGAATTGTGACAGATGTTAAAGAGGAACACAAACGAAAAGCATCATCTCCAATTTCTGTCACACTATTTGGAATTGTGACAGATGTTAAAGAGTGACACTCACCAAAAGCATAATTTCCAATTGTTGTCACACTCTCTGGAATTGTAACAGATGTTAAAGCATCACAGCCACAAAAAGCAGCTCCTCTGATTGTTGTCACACTCTCTGGAATTGTGACGGATGTTAAAGCCTTACAATAATAAAAAGCATGTTCTTCGATTGTTGTCACACCATCTGGGATAATCACTTCCCCTTCGCATGTTGTACCATCAATTAAAATTCCGTTCACAATGACGAGTGGATTTTCACTTCTTTTGGTTTCCAGCCATGGTGTATTCTTAAAAGCATCACTTCCAATTGCTGTCACACTATCTGGAATTGTAATAGATGTTAAAGATTCACAATTCTCAAAAGTATTATTTTTAATTTTTGTCACACCATCTGGAATTGTAATAGATGTTAAAGCAGAACAATCCTTAAAAGCATAACTTTCGATTGCTGTCACACTATCTGGAATGTCAATAGATTCTAAAGCAGTACAATTAGAAAAAGCAGAATTACCAATTGATGTCACACTATCTGGAATTATGGCAAATGTTAAAGATTTACAACCATCAAAAGTATAATTTTCAATTGCTGTCACACCATCTGGAATTTCGATAAATTTTAAAGCAGTACAATTAGAAAAAGCTTGCGAGCCAATTTTTGTTACACTACATGGAATTTCGACAGACTTTAAAAATGAACAATCAAGAAAAGCCCCTCCTGCGATTGCTGTCACACCATCTGGAATGACTGCCACCTTTTGAATTTCCGCCACATATGATGTGCCATCAATTAAAATCCCGTTAATAATGATTGGTTGGCTTTCATTTATTACGACTGTAGTGCATTGGTTGTTTCGCCATGCTGTACCCAGGAAAGCCGTAGTTCCAATTGCTGTCACACTATCTGGAATGTCAATAGATTCTAAAGAACTACAACCATAAAAAGCGCTATCTCCGATTGTTGTCACACCATCTGGGATGACAATAGATTCTAAAGCACTACACCTAAAAAAAGTTCTATCTTCGATTGCTGTCACACCATGTGGAATGTTGACGGATGTTAAAGCCCGACAACCACGAAAAGCCTGTTTTCCGATTGCTGTCACACTATCTGGAATTTTGGCACGTATTAAATTACTACAACTATAAAAAGCACCATCTTCGATTGTTGTCACACTATCTGGAATCTGGACGGCTGCTACAGCACATTCTTTAAAAGCCCACGCTCCGATTGTTGTCACACCATCTGGAATTTCAATAAATGATAAAGAGTTACACCTTTCAAAAGTACCAGCTTCAATTGCTGTTATATTATTTGACAGTTTGACAGATTGTAAATGACCACACCAAAGAAAAGCTCGCTCTCCAATTGATGTGACACTATCTGGAATTGTGATAGATTCTAAAGCAGTAGCAAAAAAAGCCCGCTCTCCAATTGATGTGACACTATCTGGAATTGTGATATCTAAAAAAGTCCCCCCCCAAAAAGCTCCACTTCCAATTGTTGTTACACCATCTTCAATGATAACATGTTTAAACTCCATATTATCCCAAGGAGCTAAAGTTCCGTCAGATAGACTAACAGAAGAAAAATCTGTCATTGCACCAGTTCCACTAATTGTTAGTGTTCCTGTAGATTCTTCAAGATTCCAAGTTAAATTTTCTCCACATGTCCCAGAAGTTATTGTTGTTGTTGTGCTTGTAGTTGTGCCTGTAGTTGTAGTAGTAGTAGTTGTTGTCGTAGTTTGAGATGCACTCGCAAAAATAGAATGCATTGGTAAACAGCTTGCACAGAAACATAATAATGCTGTCATACTGGCAAGAAAAGCCTTTAATTTTCTCATGTTTAAAAACCTCCTATTATACAAATATTCAGTTCTATTATATCATAAAACAGACAATAAAACAAGTAATTTTGGGTAAATTTTGCAGTCTTATTTTAATTTTTATATTATATACATAAAAAATTAATCGTTTTTTGTGCATTTATAACAAAAAGCAACCTGTCAAAAGGTTGATAATAATTATGATAAAAGCAAATTCAATAAAGCAGACGGTTCAGAAATAATGGTTTCAGCTCCGTTTTGTTTTAGAAATTCTTTGCTACGGAATCCCCATGCAACGCTAATACAAGGTAATCCTGAATTTTTTGCTGTTTGAATATCTACTTCGGAATCGCCAATATAAATTGCCTGTTCTGGCGTAAAGTGCAAAGTCTGCAATACAGCATGTACAGCATTTGAAGCAGGTTTTCTTGGTCTGCCCTGTATTTCACCAGTTACAACATCAAATAAATTCGGGAAATACTCTTGACAAAGTGTTTTCACAGCAGAATCAATTTTATTAGAAATGACAGCTGTTTTAAATCCAGCATTACGCAATTCCTGAATTACTCCTATCATATTTTGATAGGGAGCTGTATTATCTCTGCAATGTTCAGAATAATAGGCTCTAAATATTTGATGAATTTGCATAATTTCTTCGTCAGATGTTCCGACAGGAACGGCACGTCTAATTAATTGTAAAATACCATTGCCGACAAATTGCCTAATTTCTAAAAGACTTCGTTCAGGCAAATGCATTTCACGCAATGCGTAATTCATAGCAAGAGATAAATCTTCAAGTGTATTTAAAATCGTCCCATCTAAATCAAAAATCGCAAGTTGATATGTTATCATCAATTACACTTCTTTCTTAAATTAAATTTAATTATTTTTTAACTGTCCGTATCAGAAACAAAATGATTTGTGTAACAGACAGTGCAGAACCAACCCAAAATAAAACATAATTCGCCATACCATTGGCAGGACATAATTTTAAACTAAAGCCTTTTTTATTGGGGTATAATAATTTTAATTTCCGCATGTTGAGACTATCTAACAGCAAATGCGATAAAAAGCCAACTGTGAAATAGCTGACCAACGGCGAATAAATGAAAAAAATAGCAATATCTAATAACAGCAATGCCAGAAATGAATGCATAAAAGACCTGTGAGGCTGTTTTTTCCCAAAAGCACAGATTGCAATAAAGCCTAATATACCAATAATAATTTTTAATATATTAGCATTACTCCAGATTTTTTCAGTAAATCCGGAAAGCAAATCTATGACAGCAATCACTGTTAATATAATTACTGTGAATAAAATTGCAAAATTCATTTGATGTATTTTTTTACTAGCAATGGAACTGTCAACGTCAATATCACTAATTAAAGCACCAACTGCACCAACAGAAACGGCTGTCAGAATCCCTAACAGAGAATCTGGATGGGTAATTGCTAACGTTGTCGCAATGCCAACTGACATATGTGTTTTTCCTAACAAAGCAAAATCTCCTTTATTTTTACTACATTCTTGCTTGCTATTATAGCATAATTTATGCAATTTGTCAAGCTGTAAGTAAAGCAAAATTGGGGAATGAATTGTGTTTTTCTGTTGACAAACTGAAAATAATATGCTATAATATAATCATATCAAAAGTCAATAAGAAAGGAGTTAAATTTTCATGATAGACAAAACATTTACATTGACATGTCGTTCAACAAGACAGGAATTACTCAAAGCAATTGACGCAGTTGCTAAGCCTTTGGAACAAACAGGCAGAATGGAACAGACAAAAAATTTCTGTCAGCATGGGGATTGTTCCGTATTTGAACACTGTGCAAATGTTGCTTATGTTAGTTGTGCATTATTCATGAAATTGCATATTAATGCAAATTGGGACGAATTAATTCGTGGTGCATTATTACATGATTATTTTCTTTATGATTGGCATAAAAAAGAAGATTGTCATCCAGCACATGCAGTATATCATCCGACATTGGCATTAAAAAATGCAAGACTTGATTATGAATTAAGTACAAAGGAAGAAGATATTATTTTACATCATATGTTTCCATTAACGATTCTGCCACCAAAAAGCCGTGAAGCATGGATGGTATGTTTAGCAGATAAAATTTGTGCTGTTATGGAAACGTTTGGAAAGGTGTTGGTGAGACAATGACACTAGAATATTTATTTTTAAGCTTTATGCTATATAGTTTCGGCGGTTGGCTATGGGAAACGACAGTCTGTTCCCTATGGGAAAGCGGACATTTTCTGAACAGAGGTTCTTTATTAGGTCCTTATTGTCCAGTCTATGGTGGAGGAGCTGTAGCTGGTATTTTAGTAGGCATGTATACGCAACAGCCGACAAAATTATTTTTTTATTCTGCAATGCTATGTATTCTGGCAGAATATTTATGCGGTTCGATATTAGAAAATATTTTCAGCATGAAACTGTGGGATTATTCAGGTATGGCATTTCAAATTAAAGGCAGAATCTGTCTATTGGGATTTTTATTTTTTGGAACAGCTTGCCTGATAATTAATAAATTTATAGAACCCACTGTTTTAGATTGGTTTGATAATGTCAGACCTGCATTATTACATCAGATTGCAATTGCACTTGCAGTAATATTAGCTTTAGATACGATACTTTCGGCAATGGCATTTCGCAGAGTAAGTAAGCGTTTGTATAGATTTTATACACGCTGGCATACATGTTTAAACAGAGAATTTAGAAGTTTATCTTATGCAATGCAAAGAAAATGCCCTGAATGGTTACTAGATGATTTATCTGGTATGCAAGAACTAATTTTAGACAAAAACCGTGATTTATGTCAGAAACAAGAAAAATATAAAGAAACTATGCTTGAA
>CAMWUF010000103.1 GCA_947177375.1 uncultured Ruminococcus sp. | reverse complement strand
AAATTATACAATATCAAAAAATAAATTACATTTCTGCAAAATCTATTCTAAAAATGGGCATACTGTTTCTGAAATTAAAAATTAAAAACAGACAGGAGAGAATTACATGCCGAAACGAATTTATTCAAGTCTTAGTTTTGAAAATCACCCGTCTTTATATAGTTTTGCAAGCATTGCAGGACAAAAAGAGGGCGAAGGACCTATGAAAAACTGTTTTGACCATATTGAGCAGGACGGAATGTTTGGCGAAAAAAATTGGGAAAAAGCAGAAAGTCGTTTACAAGCCAACACATTAAATTTAGCATTACAAAAAGGCAGATTGAAACCAGTTGATGTCGATTGCATTATTGGAGGAGATTTAATTAATCAATGTACAGGGTCAAGCTTTGCTGTCAGAGAAACAAGAATTCCATTTTTAGGCGTTTATGGTGCATGTTCTACCATGGCAGAAAGTTTATTACTTGCTGGAATTTTAGTTGACGGCGGATATTCTTTCAGAACAGCAGCTGTCACTTCATCACATTTTTCAACAGCGGAAAGACAATTCCGATTTCCCTTATCTTACGGCGGACAGAGAACACCCACAGCACAATGGACATGTACAGCATCTGGTGCAATTGTGGTGTCCGCCGAGGGAGAAGCACCCTACATTGTGGGCGGATGTATCGGCAAAATTAATGATTTAGGCGTGACAGATGCCACAAATATGGGTGCAGCAATGGCACCTGCTGCGGCTGATACAATTTTAAGATATTTACAGGATACGTCAACAACACCTGAAACGTATGACGCAATTATTACTGGAGATTTAGGCAATATTGGCTCGCCATTATTAATAGATTTATTATTAAAACAGGGCGTTGATATTTCCAGTGTGCATCAGGATTGTGGTGCATTAATGTTTGACGAACAAAAACAAGATACCCATGCTGGCGGTTCAGGTTGTGGCTGTTCTGCAAGTATTTTATGTGGCTATTTCTTGCCAAAACTGCAATCAGGCGAAATGAAAAAAATTTTATTCGCTGCAACAGGTGCATTATTATCTGCTATGTCATCTCAACAAGGTGAAAGTATTCCATCAATTTGTCATTTAGTGGAAATTCGCAGTCAGGAGGGATTATCATGCTAATGGAATTACTCAAAGCTTTTTTTGTAGGGGGCATTATTTGTGCTGTAGGGCAATTATTTATTGACTATACAAAATTAACACCAGCAAGAATTTTAACAGCTTATGTCATTGCAGGAGTAATATTATCTGCAATTGGTATTTATCAGCCTTTGGTTGAATTTGCTGGAGCAGGTGCAACTGTGCCTTTAACAGGATTTGGACATTTATTAGCACAAGGCGTTCGTGATGCGATTTCTGAAAAAGGTGCATTAGGTATTTTATCAGGTGGCATGAGTTCTGCTTCTGGAGGAATTACTGCTGCATTACTTGCTGGATTGCTTGCGTCATTATGTTTCCAAAAACGCATGAAAACTTAAAACTTAAAAATCCCCACTAATTTTGCTTAGTGGGGATTTTTGTTTAGCAATTTTTTATCATATATTGTTTGATAATGATACATCACTGAGAGTTTTAGTAACCTCAACAAATAATTTTTCCTCTTTTGCAGAACCTATTCTGCAATAGTGTACTTCAGAACCTAGAGAAATCTCTTGAACACCATTCAAGTTGGTACGCACTAACTCTCGAAACTCTTTACCAAGTGTATGAATATCACAATTTTCACATTCTGTATTATCAAATAGGCTTTTAAGTGTAAAATCTTTAGCCTTGTCCTCTGAAAGATTATTTATTTCATTAATTAAAAATTGTTTTACACTTATAAGAACCCCATTAATTGATATAATACTTGATAAAAATAACTCTTCCCTCATAAATAATACTCCTTTCAAAAATAAACCTTTAATATTTTAACTCTGTTTCAGCGTGCTATGAGATATGTGGTTATTATAACATACTTGGAAATGTTTGTCAAGACTTTTCTAAAAAAATAACAAAAAAATTGCCTGAGCGAAAAACTCAGACATTTTTTAAATAAATTTTTAATTTTGTTCCAATGTTCCATGAGAGAGCGATTTTAAATAGGCATGAATAAAGCCATCTAAATCGCCGTCCATCACAGCATTAATATTGCCATTTTCAAAATTAGTCCGATGGTCTTTTACAAGCGTATAAGGCATAAACACATAAGAACGAATCTGGGCACCCCAGCCGATTTCTTTCTGAACGCCTTTAATATCAGAAATTTTTTCCAAATGCTCCCGTTCTTTGATTTCAACCAGCTTTGAAATCAGCATTTTCATTGCATAATCTTTGTTTTGATATTGGCTTCTTTGGGTCTGACAAGTTGTCACAATGCCAGTTGGTTTATGCACCAGACGTACAGCAGAACTTGTTTTATTGACTTTCTGACCGCCCGCACCACTGGAGCGATAAAATTCAATTTCAATATCATCAGGTTTAATATCTACAGCAATGCTGTCATCAATTTCAGGCATGACTTCCAATGCCGCAAACGATGTATGTCTTCTGCCAGAAGCATCAAAAGGCGATACTCTCACAAGACGATGCACACCCGCTTCTGATTTTAAATAGCCATAGGCATTTTCACCAGAAACCATAATACAGGCACTTTTCAGACCAGCTTCTTCACCGTCCAGATAATCTAAAAGCTGTACTTTAAAATCATGACGTTCTGCCCAACGGTTATACATACGATATAACATTTCCGCCCAATCCTGTGCCTCTGTGCCACCTGCTCCTGCATGAAATGTCAGAATTGCATTTTTAGAATCATATTCACCTGACAACAATGTTTCTAAATTTTTTGCTTCTAAATCCTGCTTAAAAGCACTGATTTCTGAAACAATTTCATTCTGCATATCTTCGTCATTTTCTTCGATACATAATTCAATCATTGTAATAATATCTTCCAGACGACTCTGCATTTTTTCAAAATCCGTGATTTTATTTTCAAGCTGTTTTGTTCTTTGCAAAACTTTTTGGGAATTTTCCAAATCGTCCCAGAATCCTTCTTGTGTAACTTGCTCCTGTAAACTTTTCACTTCCTCACGGGAATGCTTAATATCCAGCACTTCGCCTAATTCTTCTACGTCTTTTTTATAGCCATTCATTTCGACTTTTAATTCGTCCAGTAAAATCATCGTCAAATCATTTCCTTTCTTTGTTCTATTATAATTTTATTATACACTATTTTTTTCATAAATGCAATAGTTTTATTGCAAAATATCTTGCAGACAGGCAATCCACCCTCGGGCAAGTTCTTCATGTCCAATCAAAGTCGGGTGTGTGCCGTCCAGCGTTTCATAATAAATTCTTTTTGCAGACAAATCCGCAATTTCACACTTGTGTTTTTCTGCAACAAAACGAATAATTTCGTTATATTCTTCTAATGCAATGCCTGCAAATTTTTCTGGAAATCTCCAATTAGGAATTTTTGCATGATAAGTTCTTGCAACAGTTCCGCAAATAATCACAGAACTAGGATAATTTAATGCAATACGTTTCAGCATTAAATGATAGGCATCTTCAAAATAAATCGGATTTTTTAAAAATAATCTTTTGCTTCTAAGTGGCACACCTCTGCCAAAATCTTTAATTCCCATATAAATTAAAATATATTCTGGTGCATATTCCCCATTATGCAATAATTCTGTGCGTTTTATGCTATTTCCAGAGGGAAATTGCTTTCCTGCAACACAACTGCCTGCATAAGAATTATTTAAGCAAATACTGCCATGAAAATGTGCAATCACTTTCGCCCACCAGACATCACTTAAATAACGCATAGCATTGCGTTTTAAATTTGCATAATCATAATAAACTCTGTAATCTTTGGGTTGTGAACCAACATAAGTACTGATGGAATCACCCATAATGGAAAAATAATCCATAATTTTTTTACTCTCCTAAATAATGCAAATGCAATCAGATATAAAATTCTTCCATTGTTTCCAAACACAAACAAGCAAGTCTTCCTGTTTGAAAACATGCACCACAGTCAATACAAATGCGATTTGCTCCATGATAAATTTCAGCTTTTCCTGAATAATAAGGCGTTGGGGTATGACCAGTAATTACATAAATATTTTTATCTTGAAAATATGCTTTATCTGGGTCATCACGAATTAATAATACTTCTTCTGGTTGATAACTATCTAAATCTCTTGTTTCTTTAAAATTTTCTAAACCTGCATGTACTAAAATAAATTTTTTTTCCTGTATCTGAATTTCTTGATATAATGCAAATCCAGCAATATAATCTAATATTTCTTCCCGTTCTGGAATACTTAATTTCTGAAATCCTGCAATTGTTGTATCTCCGCCCTCATCTATCCAAGCCAGAATATCTTGAATATCTTCTAATTCCAAACCTGTTGCAAAATTTTCTTCTGTCATATCTGTGACAAGCTTATCCAGCAAAAATAAAGCCATATAATCATGATTTCCCATAATCGGAATAATATTATTTCTTTTCATCATATCTTGATAAATTTCCACTGGCTTTTCGCCACGGTCTGCAATATCGCCTAGAATAAATAATTTATCTTGTTCAGAAAATTGAATTAACTCCAGCATCTGCAAATATTTTTCATATTTGCCATGAATATCCGACATGACATAATGCATGAAAATTCCCCCTTTATTTATTCATATAAAAATTTTATCACAAAAATAGTATTTTGTCAACTAGCAAAAAAATCACAGCTTTTTTCAAAAAGCCGTGATTTAGAATTTAATTATTTTTATCTGACAAAATTTAACACACCCAAAAATATCGGCAAATTATTTTCCATGTCAAAAATACTATAAATAAATGGTCTGTCTAATATAACAGTTTTTCTTTCTAATATAGCACAACAACCAGCACATGCTACAGCACCAGTAACAGCAGCAGCCTTTGTACCGTCCTCAAATACATCAATATGAGTTTTATGAATGATTTCACTAATCGCAAGATAATTATTTGCAATTTCAGCCATTCCAGAAAAATCAGCATTTTGATGAAATGCATCTGGCATGCCCATAGCAGATAATATATCTGATAATTCTAGTTCATAATCATAGCTAAATTTAGGCATCGTTGCTATCACTTCTTTTCTTTTCTTAGTAT
>CAMWUF010000102.1 GCA_947177375.1 uncultured Ruminococcus sp. | reverse complement strand
ATTTAAAATATATTTAATTTGCTTGCCTTGAAAACCAAGTCTTAATAAATCATTGCCATTTATTTCTAAATCTTTGATAGAACAGCAAAGATTTTGATTTTTGCAGATTTCAGCTAATTCAGCAGATTTTATTATTTTTCTATCAGATTCTGCTTGATTCATTAATTTAGAAATTCTATCTGCTTCAAGAACCTGTAAAAATAAAGCAAATTCTTCATAGCCGATATTGCCAATTAATTTCCTGACTTTTGGCATAGTATCTGGTATATTTCTATGTAAAGTAATTAATCTGCAAACTTGTTTTCTTAAAAAATTATCAGATTTCAAACGCAATAAAATCGCATTTGCTAGCACTGCACTTTTTTCAGCATGTGTTTTAAAATGCCCGCCTTTAGAATCTATTTGATAACAAGCAGGTTTTGCAATATCATGAAATAGCATTGTCATTCTGACAGTTAAATTTTTTGGTGCATTTCCGACAGCTCTTGCAATATGCTCCCAGACTGTAAAATCATGATGTTTACTATGCTGCGAAAAAGCAATACAGGGATAAATTTCAGGTATCCAGACAGCTAAAATTTCTGGATAAGTGAGTAAAATTTCTGTGATATTATCCCCCATAAGCATATTACAAAGTTCTGAAAAAATACGTTCTGCGGAAATATATTTTAATCTGAACGCACCAGCAAGCATTGCCGAATGTGTAACAATTTCAGGTTTTAAATTTAATTTTGCTGAAAATCGCATACCACGTAAAATTCTAAGTGCATCTTCACGGAATCTGGCAGAAGGCACACCCACACAGCGTAAAACATGATTTTCTAAATCTTTTTTGCCATGATATTTATCAAGTAAACCTGTTTCAGGATTCCAAGCCATCACATTGCAAGTAAAATCACGTCTTGCCAAGTCTTCCGAAATATCATCAGCAAAATAAACTTGATTGGGGTGTCTGTAGTCTGTATAATCTGATTCTGTTCGATAAGTCGTAATCTCTGCAAAGCCGTTATGATAATACACACCAACTGTGCCAAAAGCTCTGCCATAAGCAGAACAATTTTCAGGGCTGAAAATTTCAATAATCTGCTCTGGTCTGGCATTCGTGGCAATATCATAATCATGAGGTTTCATGCCAAGAACAACATCTCTGACACAACCACCAACAAGATAAGCCTGAAAACCTTGTTCAGAAAGCTTCTGCAACATCGCATGAATAAAATCTGGAAACATAAAAGCCCCCTTTCAAGCCGATACTGGCACTAAATCAATGCAAATAATTTCTGATGGATTATTTACACGAAACTTGCCAATACCAGCAGAAACATTCATATAGCAATTTTTAATATTTTTTGATTGATAAACGCCCTTTGTATATTTTGGGAAAAAACGGCGTTCAGGTGAAAGAATTCCGCCAATTACAGGCATTCTGATAATACCACCATGTACATGACCAGATAAGACAACATCAGCTCCCCACTGTGCATAAGCTTCAAATCCCATAGGAGAATGTGCTAATAATACACATGGATGAGAAATGCAAGCCCCAATGCAGGATAATAATAATTTTTTCGTGACAGGCATTAGATTAGAATAATGCCCGTCCTGATTTTTATAAATTTCACGTGGCAAAGTCAAACCAGTAAAAATAATATCCTGTATTAAAACAGAGCTGTTATTTAATACCAGAACACCAGATTTTCTGCAATTTTTTAAAAATTCAGAAAGTATTGTTTCTGGCAAATCTGATTCATGATTTCCAAGCGAATATGCCACAGGTGCAATGCGTCTGAGTTTATTTAATAATTCCAATGCATCAGAAATACTTGTTTCGCCAAGTGTTCTGGAAATTAAATCACCTGTAACAGCAATTAAATTCAAACCAGTACAAAAATCTGTATTTCTAAGAATTTCAGCAATGATTTTCTGATTTTTTTCACAAGAAGTATTCACACTGAAATGCACATCAGAAATATGCAAAATTCTAAAAGGTTTTGTGATTCCAGCTATGGGAAAACATTCTTTTCGGCTTGTCATTCCTGTTCCTGATTTTCCTGTTCCTGATTTTCTTGCTCTTGCATCTCTTGAATTTCTTCAGAATTATCATGTTCGGCTCTGGTAAAAGCGACAACTTGATGATTATCAGAAACTTTCATGACACGAACGCCTTTAGAAACTCTGCCCACAATGTTAATATCACTTGCCAAAATACGAATAATAATGCCCTCTGTAGAAATTAAAATAATATCATCATTTTCATCAACGACTTTAATGCCACAAACAGTACCTCTTGTTTCATCAACAGGATAATTTTTAATACCATAACCGCCTCTGGCTTGAATTTTATAATTTTCAAGAGCAGTGCGTTTGCCATAACCCTTAGTTGAAACAGTCAGAACACTAGCACCATCACGGATTCTAGCCATAGAAACAACTTCATCACCGTCACGAAGTTTCATAGCTCTTACGCCATGTGCAGAACGTGATGACGGGCGAATTGTATTTTCTTCTAATCTGAGAGCCATGCCGTTTTTCGTTGCAATCATGAGCTGATTAGAACCATCTGTCATACGAACACTGACAATTTCATCACCATCATTCAGACCAATTGCAATTAAACCCTTTTTGCGGATATTTTTATAAGCCATTAATGGTGTACGTTTAATTTGTCCGAATTTTGTAACCATCGTGACAAAATCATCTGTGTCAAACGTTCTTGTTTTGAGCATAGCCGTAATTTTTTCACCCTCCTGCAACTGGAGTAAATTTGCAAAATGGAAACCACGGGATGCTTTAGAACCGTCTGGAATTTCATAGCATTTTAATTTATGCATATAGCCTTTATTTGTAATAAATAAAATATTATCATGTGTAGAGCAGATAAACATTTCAGAAACAAAATCTTCTTCCCGTTGTTTCATACCCTGTACACCACGACCGCCACGCTTTTGTGTTTTATACGCATCAAGAGCAATTCGTTTAATATAGCCATTATTTGTATAAGTGACAACACAGTCTTCCACTTCGATTAATTCTTCAATATCGACTTCGCCACTAATCGCTGTAATTTCTGTACGGCGTTCATCACTGAATTTTTTTCTGATTTCTTCCATTTCACTGGAAATAATCTGATAAATTTTCTGTTTATCCTGAAGAGTATCTTCAAAATCAGAAATTTTTTCACAAAGTGCAAATAATTCATCCGTAATTTTTTTACGTTCTAAGCCAGTCAACGCACCCAAACGCATTTGTACAATTGCTTCTGCCTGTTCGTCAGAAAGTCCAACAGCAGGCGGTAAATGCAAACTAGATAAATCATATTGTTCTTTATCAAGCAAAGCTATCATATCAACGTCTTTAAAGCGATTCATTAATTTTTCTTTACCCTCAGGAATACTGCTGGAATTACGCAAAATCGCAATGACTTCATCAATATAATCAGAAGCCAATACAAAACCTTGCAATAAATGCGCTCTTTTAAGAGCTTTTTTCAAATCAAATTTGACACGTCTTGTGATAACATCAACCTGAAAATCCAGATAATGCTCTAAAATTTGTTTTAAGCTTAACACTTTTGGCACACCGTTTGCAAGTACAAGCATATTCACACCGCAAGTATCTTGTAATTCTGTATAAGAAAATAATTTATTTAATACAACATTTGCAATCGCATTTTTTCTAAGTCCAATTACAATACGCATGCCCTCTCTGCCAGATTCATCACGGACAAATTTTGCACCCTCAATGCGTTTTTCTTTGATTAATTCAGCGATATGCTCTACAAGTCTGGCTTTATTCACCATATAAGGCAACTCATGTACAATAATCTGTTGTCTGCCTTTCTGTTCTTCAATAGAAGTTTTCGCACGGATAATTAATTTTCCTTTACCAGTGCCATAGGCTGAACGAATACCAGCCTTGCCCATAATAATACCACCAGTTGGGAAATCAGGGCCTTTGATACATGTCATTAAATCATCAAGTGTACAATCAGGATTCTGAATTAATAAATTCAAGCCGTCAATCACTTCACCTAAATTATGCGTCGGAATATTCGTAGCCATACCAACAGCAATACCAACAGAGCCATTGACTAAAACATTCGGGAATCTTGACGGTAAGACAACAGGTTCTTTCAGACGGTCATCATAGTTCATACCGAAATCAACTGTATTTTTATTAATATCAGCCACCATGTCAAGAGATAATTTTGACATTTTGGCTTCTGTATAACGATAAGCGGCAGGCGGGTCTCCATCAACAGAGCCGAAATTGCCATGACCGTCAATTAACGGATATCTTAGCGAAAAATCCTGTGCTAATCTGACAAGTGCATCATAAACAGAAGCATCACCATGCGGATGATAACGCCCTAATACAGAACCGACTGTATCTGCACATTTTCGATATGGTTGGTCAGGTGTCAACCCATTTTCATGAAGTGTATAAATAATACGTCTATGAACAGGCTTTAATCCATCACGTACGTCAGGCAACGCACGTGAAATAATAACAGACATTGCATAGGCAAGAAATGAATCATGCATTTCATCAGCAACATCAACGGGAATTACTTTTTCCTGTAATTCTTGATTTTCATTTGTTTCAATATTCATAAAATTACCTCTTGCGGATAAAAATTAAAAAAATTAACTAAAATTTTTATCCAATCTTTGTGAAAAATGAACTCTCATAATTTCCAATTCTTCTTCTGAAAAACTAGATTTCGGCACGACATAAAACATCGTTTTTGTCTGATAAATCATAAAAAAATCCTGATATTCATGAACATGCAAACCCTTGTTATAATAAATTCTTGTGCCAGAAAAATTTTCTTGTTCTTCTGGAATATCATCAAATAAAGCGTCTGCATTATTTAAATTATTATCTTCTGGTGCTAATATCGTACCGATTTCAAGATATTCTGGATAAATACTAAGCTGATACTGGTCATTTTCAATTTCACGCACAGCAAGCATTAAATTTCTTCTGATTTTTCTGGGATTATACCACTGAAAACCAGACAGCAACAAACAGCATAAAACTACAATGCAATAAACAGGCTTATCCGAATCAGAACCAGTGACAAAAAAATAAATATAAATACAGCATACAATCAACAAGACAGCAATTATCATATAATTTCTAGGAT
>CAMWUF010000101.1 GCA_947177375.1 uncultured Ruminococcus sp. | reverse complement strand
CACTCTGATAGGAGCGTGCAAAACAGATATTGGGTTAACACTATCTGTTTTGTTTATTCACAGATAAAATAGCATAAATTTAAAAGAAAGAAGGAAAATATATGAGCCAGTTAAGTATAAGTTTTACATTGGGAAAAGCAAGTGTTCAACATGGTGCAAATATAAATCATAACAATAGAAATTTTATTGCTAAGAACATTGACCAAAGCAGAACACATGAAAATGTAACTTATGTTAAGGAAGATGTAGAAGATACTTATCACGAACTTTTTGGAAAAGCAATAGAAGAATATAATGAAAAACAAAAGCAGAAGTGCAGAAAAATTTCAAACTACTATGAACACATTGCAAAAGGTAGACGTGAAGAAGCTTTTTATGAAATCGTTGTTCAGTTTGGTGATAGCAAGACCTCACCTTGTGGAAGTGAAAATGGAAAACTCACAAAACAAATGCTTGACGAATATATTCGAAGTTTCAAACAACGAAATCCAAATTTGCATATTTTCAATGCTGTTCTGCACATGGACGAAGCAACACCACATCTACATATTGATTTTATTCCATTTTACACACAAGGAAGAAAGAACGGTCTAAGCAAGGGCGTGTCTATGAAATCAGCATTAATAGAACAAGGATTCAATCCGAGAAGCATAAGAGAAAATCAGTTAACTGCATGGGAGGAGAGCGAGCGTACTTATATGGAAGAACTCCTAAACAGACATGGCTTTACAAGAGAAGATAAGAATGCAAATTATGTTCATCAAACTGTTGAAGATTTTAAGAGAACACAAGATGAAAAGAAAATAATTCCTGCTATCCGAAAAATCAAAAATATTTCTGATTTTGAATTATCTGTTGAACATGTTCGACAATTAAAAACAAAATTGCTTTCACTGGAAAGAAAAAACGAAACGTTAGAAAAGCAAAAACAGTCGCCTTACAAATCTTTTTATTATTCTAATCCAGATAAACAATCTTTTGTTCAAGCTAAACTTGATGAATTGAAAATTCCATATCGTGAAACAGAAAATGGATTTGAAGCACAAGAATGTTATGTGGAACAAATCAGAAATATAGAAAAAGCATACAAAACACCTCGTACATCTGCAAGAGAAAAACTGCGACAAGATATTGATAGACTTTTAATGCAATCAAAAACCTTTGATGAACTTCTTGAAAAACTAAAAAAAGAAAAATATATTGTTAAAACAGGAAAATATATTTCTGTCAAATCTACAAATGGTAGTCAATTTATCCGTTTGAAATCGTTGGGAGAATTTTATAGCGAATATGCACTTAAAAATAGAATCAAAGCAAAACTAAAATACGAGCGTGAACTTGCCCAAAAAATCAATATGCAAAAATCAAACCATGCAACACATTCTCCACAAGTCATTATATTACGAACAATCCAGTTTTACACTACTACATTTGCGAAAGGTGCATTACCAATGCAAAAACGTGATTCAAAGAAACCGTTTTCATGGACAAATGACTCTGAGCTAGATAAACTTCTGGAATTGAATCAAAAAATTAATTCTGGTGCAACACTTGAAACATTCCAGAAAAATTTTTCAGATTTAGAAAAAAGTGTTTCCGAAAAAGAAAAAGAAGTGGAGAAATTAAAAGCTGATTTACAATCTTTCTATGACCTAAGAGAACAAATTCAGATTGTTTTCGAAGGAAAAAAATCAGAAATTTTTTCTCCAGAGCAAGCCAAACAAGCATTAAAAGCTTATCCAAATATTACAGTAGAAAATTATCACAATATTGGTGTTTTGATTAGTGATGAAATGAAAACTCTCCAAAAAGCAAATCATGACTACCAAACTGAAAAAGAAAAGCTAGAGAAAGCAGAAAAATTATTATCTATGGCTGAAAAAGTCATGGGTGGTACTTACATACAATCACTTGTCAGTGCTGAACGTGAACGACGTGAATCAAAATACATCCCAAATGGATTGAAACCAGCTTAGAGAAAATACTTGACAAATATTCAAATATACCCTATAATAATTATAAAAAGTATTATATTCAAAAGGAGGGCGACTATGAGAAAAATTGGTGATTTATTGACAGCTTTAGGCGTTGTAGGTTTTCTTGCTGTTGTATTAGAACTCATCATCGGATGGAAAATGATTCCACAATCTATTATTCTCCAATTTATTATAGGAAGTTTTATACTCTTCCTGATTGGTATGATAATAAGAAATTCTAAAGAAAACGGGAACAAATCTAATGGAACAGATATGAAACAAATTGGAATTTCACTTCTTATCTTTGGTGCAATATTACTTTTCCTTGCTCTTTACGGTTTATTTACTGGAAGTACGTCATCTGTGCTTGTACAATTTGTTAATAACCGTTTCCCATTTTTAGTTATATTTGGACTTGTATTTCTATTAGCAGGGATTATTTTTAGAAGTATTGGCAAGTCAAAAGAAAATAATAACCATGAGTAAGAAAGGAATTAAGAAGAATGAATTATGAAACATGGTTGCAATTGACTGATGAGCAACAGAAAGAAGTACCAGATGAAGAGCTTCCTAAAATTCCGTCTGAACAACTAGAAAACAAACTGACATATTCAAAAATGATTCGTCAAGATGGCGAACTTGGTTGGAAAATCACACAAAAAGTAAAAAACGGAGAAAATACTAGATGGTTTCCTGTATACATGTGCAAAATAGTCTCTGGACAAGAATTTTGGTATAAATTTGACCCAATATGTGGTCTTTATAGTCTGAACTTAGTCGGACTTGAACCCTCTATTGAGGAAGAACCAATTGGTAGCTATGGCATGAAATGGATTGATTTCATGGAAGAAAACTACCCTCACCTTGTAGAATTAATGAGATTCCATCACAAATTTTTAACAGTAGCTCGAAAAGTAGATGAAAATGCCAACCATTATAGGGAACTTCTGGATAATCAGTATGCAAAATCATATCCTCGTCCTGATACTGACAGCTTTGAGGAACTCCTAGAATGGGAGCAAACTAGGGCTTTTTACACGGATAGCACAACAGTGAGAGAATGTGTTTTAATTCCATACACAGAAGATTTGCTAGGTGAAACAAAACAAACAGAAGAATAATTTAATTATTACTGAAGAGAGAGCAAATGCTCTCTTTTCTCTTGACAATGTACTATAAATAGTGTATAATATATATTAGAGAAAGTTCAAAAAATAAATATCCAAAAATTGAGAAAGTAGGTGCTGAAGATGTCATTATCAGATAGTAGAAAAAAAGCTAATACTAAGTGGAATAAAACTCATATGAAAACACTTTCTGTTTGCTTAAGGAAAGAACAAGCTGAAAAATTCAAAAAAATTGTTGAGAAAAAAGGGCTTACTACAGCTGGAATGTTAAGAAAATTTGTGTTATCACAAATTGAAGAAGAAAATATTTAATAAATTATAGCCATAAGGAGGCTACGCCATGTCAGAGGAAAAAGAAATTATTCCTATTACCAATGATGTCATGTTTAAAGCGTTATTTGTTAGGAATCCAAATTTACTAAAAAGTTTTCTAGTGGATGCACTAAGTCTGGATAGTAATTCTGTTACTAATATAAAAATTAGAAATACAGAATTAGTTCCGACCTTTTATGAGGGGAAACTTACACGCTTAGATATTTTGGTAGAAGTAAACCAAAAAATTATCAATATTGAAATGCAAGTTGCTAGAAAAGAAGATTATAAGGAACGTGCCTTATACTACTGGGCAAGAATGTATAATGAAGAATTAAAAGAGGGAAAAGCTTATAATGAAGTACCAAAATGCATTTGTATTAATATTTTAGGTTTTAAAATGTTTGATTGTCAGGAATATCACTCATCATTTTCTGTTCTTGAAGATAACCGTCATGAACTTCTAACAGATAAAATGCACATCCATTTTTTTGAATTGCCCAAGGTGAAGAAAATTAGTCCAGAAATTAAATCAAAGAATGAAAACACCTTGAAATTATGGCTACAGCTTTTCAAGGCTGAAAGCAGAGAGGAGTTGGAGATTTTGAAAACAACGAATTTAGAAACATTTAAAAATGCTGTGGATATTATCTATGATTTAAGTAAAGATGAACAAATTAGAGAGTATGTTAGACAGCGTAAAAAAGCAGAACAAGATTATTATTCCGAAATGGCACATGCAGAAGCTAGAGGTGAAG
The DNA here is from genome assembly GCA_947177375.1 of uncultured Ruminococcus sp. Lineage (GTDB taxonomy): Bacteria > Bacillota > Clostridia > Oscillospirales > Ruminococcaceae > UBA3855. Next base: position 978 of record CAMWUF010000101.1, on the reverse strand, counting down.
CTAGAGGTGCAGCCAATGAACGTGCAAATTTGATTGCAAAATGGAAAGCTAAGGGAAAAACTGATGAAGAAATTCAAGAACTTTTAGCCGATTAAACACCAAAAAACAAGGATAAGCTATACTTATCCTTGTTTTTTGGCATTATATTTGGCATTATATTGATTATAGCCCATATTCCTTTACTTTTCTGTAAAAACGGCTTGGCTTCATGCCAAGTTTTTGCATAGTCCTCTTTGCAGTTTGCTTTCCGTCTCTCCAGAGCTTACACTCCATCTGTAAAGCAGTCAGGTCGATTGGAATTGGCTGTCTGCCTTTATATTTTCCTGCCGCCTTAGCAATAGCAATGCCCTCTCGTTGCCGTTCCCTGATAGTCTCACGCTCTAGCTCTGCTAGCCCTGCAAACACGGTCAATATAAATTTTCCTTGCGGAGTAGTTGTGTCAAGTTGTTCTCTTAAACTGATGATTTCAACGCCTTTTGCTTGAAGTTCGTCAACCAGACGTAGCATATCTGCACTACTCCTTGCAAGCCTAGCATACTCACTTACCACTAAAACATCACCATCACGAACATAGTCTAACATTTTTTTCAGCTCTGGACGGTCTGTATTCTTTCCACTACACTTGTCAATGAAAATTCTGTGCATAGGCTTCCCAAAATTTTCTAGTGCTTTTAATTGTCTAGCTTCGTTCTGGTCGGCACTGGAAACACGTACGTATCCGATATATGTTTTTTCTTTCATTGTTCCACCAACTTTCAAATTTTCATTTATTTAAGTCTAGCATGTTTCAAAACATATGTCAATAGGAAATTTTGATTTATATGGAACACTATCCTAAAATTTAAGAGGGGTGTACCCTTTGTGTATGACAAAAGGCTAGAACAATTTTCTTTTCAGTGAAGTAAAACAAATTTCTTTTCTAATTTCTAAGTTTCTGACTAGTTTAGAAGTGAGCAAGCTGGGGCGGAAAAATTATAC
>CAMWUF010000100.1 GCA_947177375.1 uncultured Ruminococcus sp. | reverse complement strand
TAATATAAGTGTGTGAAAAAATAGCATAAATGTTTTTAGGAGGTATTTTTATGAAAGTGATATTAATTAATGGAAGTCCACATTCTCAGGGTAATACATATATTGCCTTAAATGAAATGGAAAAAATTTTCAATGAAAATAAAATTGAAACTGAAATAATTCATGTTGGTAATCAAGCGATAAGAGGTTGTGTAGCCTGCAATTCCTGTGCTGAAAATGGCAAATGTGTCTTTGATGACATCGTAAATGAAACAGCAAAAAAATTTCAGGAATGTGATGGTCTTGTAGTTGGAAGCCCAGTTTATTATGCGTCCGCAAATGCGACTCTGATAGCATTTTTGACAAGGCTCTTTTACAGCACTCACTTTGATAAAACAATGAAAGTCGGTGCAGGTATCGCAGTTGCAAGGCGTGGCGGTTTATCATCGACATTTGATGAAATGAATAAGTTTTTTACAATATCTGGTATGCCAATTGCATCTAGTCAATACTGGAATAGTATTCATGGCAGAATGCAAGGTGAAGCATTACAAGATGCTGAGGGCTTGCAAACTATGAGAACTCTTGCCAGAAATATGACTTTTCTTATGAAAAGCATTGCACTTGGTAAGGAAACTTATGGTCTGCCTGAAAAGGAATCGTTTGAACGTACTCATTTCATAAGATAAATATAAAGAGTTATAAAACAGTAACTAAAAATATTATTAAAAGTGTTTAAACGTGGTAAAATATACGCATAGAAAGAAAAAAAGTATTGACAAGAGTAAGTAAAAGTGTTACAATATATGTGTTATTAGGCGAAAACCAAGCTGATAACAGTATCATGAGCAGGGGTGCATGGTTCGGAAGTAAAAATAAAAAAAGCTTACAATCTTGCAAAAACCACGCAAATGTAAGCATGTACCGTGGGCTACACGGGAATTTACGCCTGTGGACTGTACAAGAACTTGTGAGTAGATTTTGGCTTGTCAGAATCCAAAGCATACAGGTTGAAGCAGGAATTTTCTCAATATGAACACATTTGTCCATATTTTGAGTAGCAGCTGTCCAATTTCCGATTATATTGAAGAATGGGGTTGCTCATTAGAGGACATCATTCAGGAAGAATATAATATGACAGTGAATGATTTTCTAATTAACAATTATTTTGAGCTAGAAAGTAATAGTTTACTTTCTGTATGTTCGTAAAGGAGTGTGTGTTATGAGAATGAAAGCAATTCTTACAGCTACTGTTTCTACTGTTATGTTTTTAACAAGCATAGGAAGTTTTCCTGCATTTGCAGATACAGTAAGCATTGAGGAAAGAGAAGCAATTCTTGCAGAATTGACTTCTGAACAGCAAGAAGTACTGAAAGAATATTGGGAAAAGACAGGCTCATATGATTTACCGTCTGTAAGCATAGATTCTGATTCTAATACATCATCTAGTGATGATGATTTGAGTATCTGGGATATCTGTCAAGGTACTTTAGACAAGAAACCTTATGTTCTACCCTATAGCTTTGAAGAATTTCTTGCATTCAGTGATGAAGAATTTCTTGCATTGGAAGATGTTCCAGAATCCGTAAAAGAATACTACAAAAGGTACTGTTTAAATGATGGTATAGGATTAGTCCATGTTGGATTATACCCTGATATTACATTTGGTGGTTCTGACTATGAATTTGAAGTACGGAAAGAAGAAATCTGTGAATTTTTTAATATTCCTTCTGAAATTGTGCATGTTTTTATTTATGAAGACGATTATGATATTCTTGAGGAATTTTACATTGTTCTAAAGAACGAAGAATATAACGGCTATCCTACATGGTATATATCAAACAAATTAGCAGTCTATATGGAATTTCATGAAGCAGTTTGCACTTCTTCCATTTCGTTTCCATGTTGGGGTAGTTCAGAATTTGCACTAGGGGATATAGATTGTGATGGTGAAGTTGGTGTGACTGATGTTGTACTGTTGCAAAAATGGTTGCTTGGTTCTGGTGAATTGCCGAACTGGCAAAATGCTGACCTGCATCAAGACGGAATTATTAATATATTTGACCTTGTACTTCTCAAGCGTATGCTAATTGAGAAATAAAATTTGATAGCTAACGCCTGTCATTCGGCAGGCGTTTTTTTATATTTTCTTGCAAAGTTTTTAGTTTATTCATAATTTTTGTGAAAAGTGCTGTAAAATAAAAGCAGAAATTCTACCAAAAAACGATAGATTTTTTTTGCATAATATGGTATAATAAAAAAGTAGTTCGACAGGGACTTGTTTCTGCTGTCGAAGAAATTTATTTTGGAGGTAAAGACCAATGAGCAAGAAATATGTTTATCAGTTCACTGAAGGTAACGCTACAATGCGTGAACTTCTGGGTGGCAAAGGTGCAAATCTGGCTGAAATGACTGCTATTTTCGGCAAGGACAGAGTACCACAGGGCTTCACAATTACAACAGAAGCTTGTACACAGTACTATGAGGACAAGGGTATCAGTGACGAAATTATCGCTGAAATCGAAGAAAACATCACCAAGATGGAAGAAGTAACTGGAAAGAAATTCGGTGATATTGAAAATCCTCTGTTGGTTTCTGTTCGTTCTGGTGCAAGAGCATCTATGCCAGGTATGATGGATACAATCTTGAATTTAGGCTTAAATGAAGAAGTTGTAGCATCTATTGCTGAAAAATCAGGCAACGAAAGATGGGCTTGGGACTGCTACAGAAGATTTATTCAGATGTATTCTGACGTTGTAATGGAAGTTGGCAAGAAATATTTTGAAGAACTCATCGACAAAATGAAAGCTGAAAGAGGCGTAACACAAGACGTTGAATTAACTGCTGACGACCTGAAAGAACTTGCTTCTCAATTCAAAGCTGAATATAAAGAAAAAATTGGCGTAGATTTCCCTGCTGATCCAAAAGAACAACTTATGGGAGCTATTAAAGCTGTATTCCGTAGCTGGGACAACCCAAGAGCAAATGTTTACAGACGTGACAATGATATTCCATTTAGTTGGGGTACTGCTGTAAACGTTCAGTCCATGGCATTCGGTAACATGGGTGATGATTGTGGTACAGGTGTAGCATTTACACGTGACCCTGCAACAGGCGAAAAGAAACTCATGGGCGAATTCTTGACAAATGCACAGGGCGAAGACGTTGTAGCAGGTGTCAGAACACCTATGCCAATCGCTCAGATGGCTGAAAAATTCCCTGAAGCTTTTAAAGATTTCCAAGAAGTTTGTGCTACTTTGGAAAATCATTATCATGACATGCAAGACATGGAATTCACTGTTGAACATGGTCACTTGTATATGCTCCAGACTAGAAACGGCAAGAGAACAGCTCAGGCTGCTTTGAAAATCGCTTGTGATTTAGTTGACGAAGGCATGAAGACAGAAGAAGAAGCTGTTGCAATGATTGACCCAAGAAATTTGGATACACTGTTGCACCCACAGTTTGACGCAAAGGCTTTGAAAGCTGCTACACCAATTGGCAAAGGCTTAGGTGCTTCCCCTGGTGCAGCTTGCGGTAAAATTGTATTTACAGCAGATGACGCTGTAGCATGGGCTGAAAAAGGCGAAAAAGTTGTATTAGTTCGTTTGGAAACATCTCCAGAAGATATTACAGGTATGAAGTCTGCACAGGGTATTTTAACTGTTCGTGGCGGTATGACATCTCATGCAGCTGTTGTTGCTCGTGGTATGGGTACATGCTGTGTATCTGGTTGTGGCGATATTAAAATGGACGAAGAAAATAAGAAATTTGAACTCGCTGGAAAGACATTTACAGAAGGTGACCCAATTTCTATTGACGGTACAACAGGTAATATCTATGACGGCATTATTCCAACTGTTGACGCACAGATTGCAGGCGAATTCGGTAGAATTATGGCTTGGGCTGATAAATACAGAACTCTGAAAGTTCGTACAAATGCAGATACACCAGCTGACGCAAAGAAAGCTAGAGAACTTGGTGCAGAAGGTATTGGTCTTTGCCGTACAGAGCATATGTTCTTCGAAGAATCCAGAATTGCTGCATTCCGTGAAATGATTTGTTCTGATACTGTTGCAGAACGTGAAGCTGCTCTGGATAAGATTCTGCCAATGCAACAGGCTGACTTTGAAGCACTCTATGAAGCTTTGGAAGGCAATCCTGTAACAATTCGTTTCTTAGACCCACCATTGCATGAATTTGTTCCTACTGAAGAAGAAGATATTCAGAAATTAGCAGAAGCTCAGGGCAAATCTGTTGAAACTATCAAGAATATTATTGCATCTCTGCATGAATTTAACCCAATGATGGGTCATCGTGGTTGCCGTCTGGCAGTTACCTACCCAGAAATTGCAAAAATGCAGACAAAGGCTGTTATCCGTGCGGCTATTAATGTCAAGAAAGCTCACCCAGATTGGGATTTAGTACCAGAAATCATGATTCCATTGGTTGGCGAAATCAAAGAATTAAAATATGTCAAGAAATTCGTTGTTGAAACTGCTGACGCTGAAATTGCAGCAGCAGGTGCTGATTTGAAATATGAAGTTGGTACTATGATTGAAATTCCAAGAGCTGCATTAACAGCTGATGAAATTGCAAAAGAAGCTGAATTCTTCTGCTTTGGTACAAATGACCTGACACAGATGACTTATGGTTTCTCTCGTGATGACGCTGGTAAGTTCTTGAATGCTTACTATGAAGCAAAAATCTTTGAAAATGACCCATTTGCAAAACTTGACCAAACAGGTGTTGGCAAGTTAATGGAAATGGCTGTTAAGATGGGCAAAGAAGTTCGTCCAGAAATGCATCTTGGTATTTGTGGCGAACATGGTGGCGACCCAACTTCTGTTGAATTCTGCCATAAGATTGGATTAAGTTATGTATCCTGCTCACCATTCCGTGTGCCAATTGCAAGATTAGCTGCTGCACAGGCTGCTATTAATAACAAGTAATAAATCATTCCCCCCTGTGTCCCTGTATCGAATATTTGCGATTTGACAGAACATCACAAGTTTTGTAAATATGCTTAGATTCTGTGCAATATTACAGGTCATGTGATAATTATCTAAAAAATAATCTCCTGTATCAATGCGTTTTGCAAAGATACAGGAGTTTTTTATTAATAATTATCAATTGGACTTGTATTTGTAATGTTATAATCTCTGCCTAATTCTATAT
>CAMWUF010000099.1 GCA_947177375.1 uncultured Ruminococcus sp. | reverse complement strand
ATGTGAATTTATGTATTATAATTATAAACAAAAAACAATATCAGAAAATCTGGAAGAATCTCTTGCAGAAGTTCGGCAAATTGCAAATAACAGCTCTGATATTTTAATTAATCGCTTAGTAATAGGAAATATTTCCTGTGCGATGTTAGGCTGTGAGGGCATGTTATCCACTGCAATTATGACGGATTTAATTATTAAACCCTTAACAGAAATCCCAATGCAATTAGACAGTGAAAATTTATTTCAGCATATTCAGAATCATTTATTACTATCTTTAGACAGACCTGTTGTCAGAAATTATAAAGATTTTTTTAAATTATTATATTCTGGATTTGCAATTTTATTTGCAGAAGGACAAAATAAAGCATTAGCCTTTGGTGTACAAGGCTATGACAAACGAAGTATTGGCGAACCTTCAGGAGAAAAAAATATTCTTGGCGCACAGGAAGGCTTTATTGAAACAGTACGGACTAATATGTCATTAATTCGCCGTAGAATGAAAACGCCATTATTAAAATTTGAAATATCTCAGATTGGAAATCTTAGCCAGACAGATGTATGCCTTTGCTACATGACAGACAGAGTACCAGCAGAATTATTGCGACAAGTAAAAAAAAAGCTTGCTTCTGTGAAATTAGATACTGTATTATCAACAGGCTATTTGCAATCTTTTTTAGAAAAATGCCGAGGCAGTTTATTTGACAGTGTGAGTTTAACACAACGCCCTGATGTATTATGCTCAAAATTACTAGAGGGCAGAATTGCATTATTAATTGACGGCACACCATTTGTGATAGTTATCCCAAAATTATTTGTTGAAAATTTTCAGACACTAGATGACTATAATGACAAGCCTTATTATGCAACTTTCAGCCGTTGGATAAAATATTTAGGATTTTTATTAGCAATATTATTACCTGCATTATATATTGCCGTTTGTATGCATCACCCTGAATTATTAAACAGTACACTTGTATTAATTTTAACACAGGCAGAGCAAAAAGCCCCTCTGTCATTACCAGTAGAAACAATATTTGTATTACTCATGTATGAAGTCATTCGGGAAGCAGGACTTCGTTTGCCAAAATCTGTTGGCGGAGCTGTCAGCATTGTAGCAGGTTTAATTATAGGCGATTCCGCAGTTTCATCTGGTTTAATCAGCACGCCTATGTTAACTATGGTTGCAATTTCTGTCATTGCAGGATTTATTACACCTGATTTAAATGCAGTCATTACTGTATTAAGATTAGCATTTATTATTACAGGGGGATTATGGGGCTTATTTGGAATTGGCTTGTTAGGCATGATAGTATTATTTAATCTTTGTGCAACAGAAAATTTCGGATTTCCAGTCACTGCACCTTTAGCACCATTTATACCAAAATCTATGCGAGATGTCGCAACAAGAGTAAATTTTCAACAAATGCAATCTGGAAATTTCACTGTGGAGGAATATCATGAACAAAATTCGTAGTAGTCAATTATATTGCATTTTGGTATTATGTGGTGCATGGTCAGTCATTTGCATTCCCTCTCTTTATGGAAGCGGGCAAATTTTAGGCACAATTGCGGGCTGTTTATTGCAAATATTATTTTGCCTGCCTATGTTAGCCTTAGCAAAACAGCAAGGTTCTTTTGAAAAATTAATTCAATCACAAAAATTACTTGGCATATTATATATTGCATTTTTTCTATTATGGGGCGGACAGAGTTTTATACAGCTTTGGGAAGTTGCACCACCGCAGTTATTACCATCTTCTGGAAAAATAACAGCAGGTGTTTTAATTATCCTGACATGTTTTTATACAAGTTCTGTTGGATTAAAAGCAACTGCAAGAGGTACGCCATTTATTATAGGCTTATTTATCATTTCTATTATTGTACTAATATTAGGAGCATGGAAACGCATTGATATCAGCAGAATTTCTCTGAATAGAACAGGATTCTGGGAGAGTATCAGCATTTATAATGCATTAAGCAACGAATTAATGATAGCATGGGTATTATTAGACAGAGTAAAAGACAAAAAAAATATTGCAATTAATAGCTATTTGCTGACAAAAGCTGGTTTTTGTGTATTAATATTATTTTTAAGCATTACTGTTGGAGGCAGATTAACAGAATTAACAGGTTATCCATTTTTTATGCTGACAACACTTTCACAGCCTTTACAAGGACAACGAGCAGATGCATTATATATTTTACTTTTTGTGATGCTATATATCATGCATATTACCATACAAACAGGCATTGTCGGGCATTTAGCAGAAATTTTATTCCCTGCATTTAGCAAATATACAGCTCCAGTTTCGCTATTATTTATGTTATTATTGGCATGGCTGACAGATATTAGGATTATGCAAAATATCACATCAGTTGCATTACCTGTATTAGCTTTTTTAGTGCCTTTGTTATTACGCATGAAACAATTTTCTAAATCCATTCACAAGGAGCAATCTCATGAAGCATTTTAAAATATTATTTTTTTTATTATTCAGCTTGCTATTTACTGGTTGTAGTTCAGAATCCATTGCAGACAGAGTTTATACACAAGCCATAGGCTTAAGCTGTGATGGAACATTAAGCTTTTATACACAAGGCTTTGAACAGGATTCTGCAACAGAACCAGTCGCAGGCATGAGCATTGCTGAAGTATTACGTTGTGAAGAATCTGTCAACGGTGGAAAAATATTTATTGGTCATACAGAATTATTATGCCTTGACGGCACTTGCACATTAGAGCCAACAGAAGAATTATTATTTCAGCAGGGACTTTCTCCAGCGTGCAAAATTTTATATGCGAAACCAGAAAACTATTTTCAAGACGCTGACAGCACAGCGACTGTTCACATGATACGCATGTCTGAACAGAATGGCTTATTAAGCTCTACAGAATTATCAACCGTTTTAAACGAATGGCATGGCATTTGGGAAACAGCATTAATTCCAACAGAATCAAAAACACAAGATTACCCAGAATTAGTATTACTGCATAAAGATGGCACTTGTACAAAATTATCTGCAATTGCTTCAGCAGGCATGTATTGGCTGAGGCGAAATTCAGGAAGTTTCAACATGACACTTGAAATACCAGAAACACAGGAAACACAAGATATTTTTATCGAAAAAACCAAAGTACAAAAATCTGTTCAGCATGGAAAATTATATTATCATGTGAAAGTCAACACAAAAGACAGTACACAAGAATTGCGGGATATGCTCCAGAATTTAATTCAAAAACAATGCAAATCAGCTGTTTTAGAAATGCTGAAAGCCAATGCAGATGTAATAGGCATGCAGGATTTATTAGAAAATGCAGAAATAGAAATAGATAATAACACAAAGCCAGAAGTTGAAATTTCTGTTACTGTAAGCTAGATAAAATTAAAATAATTCTTGTTTTAAATAAATAGAATCTTGTTCTGTTAATTTTCTAATTACTTTGCAAGGATTTCCCACAGCAAGTACACCAGAGGGAATATCTCTTGTCACAACGCTTCCTGCACCAATAATTGTATCATCTCCAATTGTCACACCGCCACAGATAGTAACATTACTTGCAATCCAACAACCATTGCCAATTTTAATTGGTTTTGCATATTCTAAATTATATAAACTACCATCTTCATGAGTTTTCATGTTACGTTCAGAAGATAAAAACGGGTGCATTGGTGTTGCAAGTGTGCAGTTAGGACCAAAAAAAACATCATTCCCAATTGTAACATTTGCACAATCTAATATCACAAGATTAAAATTTGCATAACATCTATCACCAAATCTTGTAAATACACCATAGTCAAATTGAATTGGCGATTGCAAATATAAATCTTTTCCAGCATTTGGAAGTAATTGCTTTAAAATTGCATTTCTTTTTTCTGTTTCATCATCATAGCATTGATTATAATCATGTGATAATCTATGTGCTTGCGTACGCATTTTTATTAATTCTTCGTCAGATGAATCATAAATTTTGCCAGCAAGCATTTTTCCTTTTTCTGTTATAGGAGAATATTCGCCTATTTCTAGTATATCAAAAATTTCTGACATAAAAAACCTCCTAGTTAAATAAATCTATAAAAAAACACTTCCAGAAAATCCAGAAGTGTTTTTTATTTTAAAATTCTGAATTAGCGATTGTTCATAGTGTATTTAATATGCTCAATAGCAGCTTCAGCATAATCATTGATTTTTTCGGAGCTGTTCGCATCAAGTGCTTTCTGATACCATTCCAAAGCCTTTTCTGGCTGTGGACGCATACCGCCACTACCATTCAGATAAATTTCACCGATTGCAAGATGTGATAATACAAGACCTCTGTTAGACGCTTCTGTATGCCAAGCAATCGCTCTGTCTGGATTCTGTGGGAATGGATAAGTACCATTTTTATAACTATCTGCAACTTGGAACATGACATGTAAGAGTACATCTTTTTCTTTTTGTTCCAGTGTGTCCATACGTCCTTTAATATCACGCAGGAAACCAAGCATACTTGTCATATAGTTTTTGGTTCTTGGCTTGCCTAGGAATGTCCAGCTGCCCATTTCGTCCATGCCTTCTACAATAAATAATGCATAGTCTACTAAATCATCTAATGCATCCCGAACAGGTTCAGGTGCAGGAGCAGGAGCTGGTGCAGGCTGTGTCTGTACATTTGTATTTTCAAATACAGGTTGTTCCACTGCAACTGGTTCAGGAGCAGTGACAGTTTGTTTTACCTGATTTACTTGTTCATTTGCATGTGCCTTTTCCATGCGTTCATAAACAAGATTGTCTTTTGCATTTGTGATTTTATCCAGTAATTCTCTATAACGAGCTTGTCTTCTTTCGTCACCTAAGAAACTTGCACGGCGTTCCTGCATGAGAATATATTCTAACATGTGAATGCAACGTTCCATAGGTTCGATTGCCTCCATTTTTGGAGCCATATAAGTGATTTTTTCCACAATAATCGAATATAAAAACATAGATTTTTCCATATGACGATTATGTTCTTCTGATGTGCCAAGTCTGCCTTGACGATATTCTTCGTCTGCAAATTCTTTGAGCTTGTCAATGCTCATTTTGTCTGTGCCTTTACGCCATTGATGTGCGCCACAATTCTTACAGCTAACCTGATTGTTAGCCAGTCTTGCACCACAACTATAACAAGTTTTCTGTGCCATTATTGCAACTCCTTTATATACGATGCCAAGCATCTGAATTTTATTATTTTTATTATAACACACTCACATAAAAATTGCAATCG
>CAMWUF010000098.1 GCA_947177375.1 uncultured Ruminococcus sp. | reverse complement strand
CTGATATTCCTGATTGGAAATTTGATAAGCATTATTTTTAATTGCTAGTAATACTTGATTTTTATAATATAAAACAAATTCTAAATTTTTTTCTGCCATTGCATGCAGAAGCTGTAAATTTGCAATCGTATGGTCAATGCGTTCACCGCCAAATGTGCCATAAATTTCAAATTTAGAATAGCCTTGTTCCTGAGCATACTGCACCGCATACCAAGTATCAGAAACATCTTTTTCTGTAGGCAAGCAAATAATTTTACTGTTTTCTGGAAATTTTCCCTGATAAGAATCAAAATCCCCTACAATCATATCAGGCTGAATATTTTGTGCAAGTGCATGACGATAACCGCAATCTGCACAAATAATTAATGCTTTATCTGGAATCATAATTTGTTCTGCAACATCACCACCAGAAATAATCACACAGGTTTTTACTTGATTCATAATTGCCACTCCTTAATTTGTTTTGCTTCTTCGTACATGGCACAATAGCTTTCATGTCGACTTTTGGGAATCATATTATTTTCAACAGCTTCTAATACAGCACAGCCTTTTTCACAAGTATGTGAACAATCATGAAATTTGCAATTATCTTGATAATCAGCAAATTCTATAAAACAATTTGCCAATTCTTCTTTACGAATCGTTGCATAACGCATGGTATCAAATGTTGAAAATCCTGCTGTATCTGCAATATAACCGCCTTCTTTTAATTTATATAATTGCGAATGGCGTGTGGTATGTTTTCCTCTGCCAAGTTTTTGACTAATTTCACCTGTGGGAATTTTTAAATTTTTATCTAATGCATTTAATAACGTAGATTTTCCTGCACCTGAATTACCCGTTAATGCACTGATTTTATTTTTAAATGCAAGCTGAACAGTTTCAAGTGTTTCAGGATTTTGATAATCTACCAGTAAAACTGGCACATTAATAGATTGATATAATTGATAAATTTCTTCACAAGATGCCAAATCTATTTTTGTCAGCAATAATAACGGCTGAATTTTTTTATAACTTGAAACTGCAATAAATTTATCTAATAATCTTAAATTAGGCTGAGGTTCACACATAGAAACCACAAAGCATAACTGGTCAAGATTTGCAAGAGGAGGGCGAATAATTTCATTTTTTCTGGGAAGCACTTCTGAAATAACGCCATTATTTAATAATACATAATCGCCAACATAAAGCTCTTGTTTTTTTTGACGAAGAATCCCTCTTGCAGAACATTCTGTTATAATACCATCAGGGGACACTACAGTGTAGAGTCCCCTAACAGATTTTATAATCATATATGCTTCCTGTACATGCACAGCCATTATTCAAAATCTATTGGAGCTGTTGCTGGTGGGTCAGCTGTCACATCACCATTACTGTCCGTACCTGTCACAAGAGGTTCTTCAGGATTTGGAGTATCTGGAGCTTGTGTGGTTACTGGGTCAGGATTATCAATAATTGGTTCTGGTACAGTTTGAATAATTGGGTCTGTCATTGGCACACCTGGGTCAACAATAATTGGATTTGTAGCGGGAGCTTCTGTTGGGGCTTCTGTTGGATGATTAATACCACCAATAGATTCAAATGACCCCTGAACATCTTCACGGACTGCACTATAAGTCAGATTTGTGAAATCAAAGTTATAAACGCCCAATTCTGCTTGCTGATTTGTGGAATAATTTGTTAAGATAACGACAATCTGTTGTACGCCAGAGCCTTCTACAGGTGTACTTACAGAGCCAGTAACAAATGCAGCATTAATAATACTACTACAAGCAATTGTTGTACCATTGCTGTCAAGGAAATCTAACACAAAACGACCTGTAGCATTTGTTGGAAGTGTAAGAGAGAACGGCACAACGCCTGTTGGGTCTTGTCCATTACTATAAGTCAAGACAATTTCCGTACCAGCATCCACTAATTGATTTGGTTCAATACTTTGTGCAATGACAATATTTTCATCTTCTGTGGAAGGGGATTCCTGTGCAACAACAGTCAATCCATAATATTCACAAAGTTTTGTTGCATCTTCTAAAGTTCTGCCCACTAAATTTTGCACTTCAATAGAGCTGTTCTCAATGCCTTTACTGATATACATAATGATAGTAGAGCCTGCCTCTGCTTCTTCTCCAGCAGCTGGTTCTGTACGAATGACATTAGAAGTTTCAATGCCTTCAGAACTCATTTCATATTTTTGTTCAACCTCGAATCCCTCTTGTGTGAGCATTTTCTTTGCCATATCATAATGATAATTTTTCACATTTGGCACTTCTACCATGCTAATACCCAAACTTACATTCACATAAACAGTTTGTCCAGTAGAAATTGTATCACCAACTGCAATATCCTGGAAATAAATAACATCTTTTTCATAAGTTGAATTTTCTGTTTCGTTAATTTGAATATCTAAATACGTGTAAGAGTCTTTTGCTTCGTAATAATCCATACCAACAAGATTTGGCATTTCATATCTGGTTGACTGTGTAGGGTCATTAATGACACCTTTGACAAGCCACAGAATAAAAAATACAGCAACAACAATAAATGCAATGGTAACAGCTGTCATAACGGGAATAAATAATGAACGTGATTCTCTTTCGTCATCCTCATCGTCATCATCTTCATCCTCATCGCCATCATCACCATCTGGATAGTCTTCTATTTCATCATCGTTTGGGTAGTCTTCTATTTCATCATCGTCTGGATAGTCTTCTATTTCATTATCATCATTTTCTACATACATTGTACTTGTCATTTCTGATTCATCTGAAACTTCTTCATAATAACCAAATATCATAGACGGATTTGATTTAAAACTTTCAATATCTTTAATCATATCTGCTGCTGTTTGATAACGATTTTCAGGGTCTTTTTCCATAGCACGGAGAATAATTTCCTCCAAACCTGCTGGAATATTAGGATTGATTGCACGAGGACGTTTTGGCGTATTCTTCATATGCATAACAGCAATTGTAATAGGCTTATCTGAATCAAAAGGCTTCTGTCCTGTCAACATTTCATAGAACATAATACCAACAGAGTAAATATCACTTTTTTCATCTGTTTGGTCGCCTCTTGCCTGTTCAGGGCTGATATAATGCACAGTACCAATTGTCTGGTCAGTTGCTGTAAATGCTTGTTCACGTGCAGATTTTGCAATACCAAAATCCATGACTTTAATCGTCCCATCTGTGAATAGCATAATATTCTGTGGTTTAATATCTCTGTGTACAATGCCTTTATCATGAGCATGTTGCAATGCACGGAGTACTTGAATAATAAAATGCACAGAATCTTTCCAAGTCAGCACTTCTTCATTTTCAATATATTCTTTCAGAGTAATACCATCAATATATTCCATGACAATAAATTGCAATTTATCTGAAAATCCTACATCATAAACTTTCACAACATTTGGGTGTGAAAGTGACGCAATCATTTTAGATTCATTACGAAAACGGCGAAGAAATTCTTCATTTTCCGCATATTCCCGTTTCAGAATTTTCACAGCAACAGTTTTGTTATCTACAATATCTGTTGCACTGTATACATCCGCCATACCACCGACACCAATTAATTCTGTAATTTGATATCTGCCATCTAGTTTTTTTCCAATGTACTTATCCATTTTGCCCTCCAACCTTGTTACTTGTATTAATTTGTGATAATCGCCAGAGAAATATTATCTCTGCCGCCTTTTTCCAAAGCCATATCTACTAATGCCTGTGGCATTTTTGTAAACGTATTTTCTTGCATTAAATGCAACATTTCCTGCTCACTGCAAAAACTTGACAATCCGTCTGAACATAACAGAAGCATGAAATCTTCACCACAAGCAATATGATAATAATCAGGTTTTACCACTCGTTCCACACCGACAGCTTTTGTCAATCTATTTCGCAGCGGGTGGTCGTTCATATCTTCCAGTGCAATTTCGCCCTGTTGATAAAGTTCATTTACAACAGTATGGTCACTTGTTAATTGCCTGATTTGACCATTTTCTATCAAATATGCCCTGCTGTCACCAACATTTACAATCGAAAGCCAGCCACGTTCTGCAAATGCTGCGACACAAGTTGTACCCATACCATAATTTTGATAATCCATTTTTGCTGTGCTGTAAATCACAGAATTTGCTGCCGACACAGAAGAAAGCAATAATGCCCTTATTTCTTCTGCGTTCATTTCTTCATGATAATTCGCTGAAAAATGGTCAAATAATTCATGAACAGCCATTCTGCTTGCTAAACTTCCAGATTTTTCACCGCCCATGCCGTCACAAACGACTGCTAAAATTTTACCCCGATAATCTTTTGCTAATACTTCATCTTGATTTTCATCACGAATCAGACCAACGTCTGTTGCTGTTGCACATCGCAATTATATCACCTCACTATACTATTAATCATACCACTAAAACACAATTTTGTCAATTATTTTCTGTAAAATTCAGGCAACATTTTTTATTCTCTTTTATTATCTATTTCATGTCGGAGCTGTCCGCAAGCAGCTTGAATATCATTTCCAAGCGTTCTTCTAACAGTTGCATGAATGCCTAATCTTTCCAGATATTGCATAAATCTTTTGGCAGATTGTCTTGTTGCATGGAAATTTCGTTCTTCGACTGTATTCACAGGAATTAAATTCACATGTGCCTGCTGATTTTTTAATAATTTTGCAAGAGCCTGTGCATCTGCAAAACTATCATTTTCATTTTCCATAACAGCATATTCATAAGTAATACGTCGTCCTGTTACTGCAAAATAATATTTACAAGCATTCATAAGCTCCTGTAGATGATATTTTTTATTCACAGGCATAATTTTATTTCTTTGCAAATCACTTGCCTGATGCAAAGAAACTGCTAACGTCAAACCTGTTTTTTTATCAGCAAGTTCTCTGATTTTAGGAACAATGCCACAAGTAGAAATTGTCACATGTCGTAAACTCATTTTTCTGCCTTCAGAATCAGAAAGCAATTCTAAAAATTTCATCACATTTTGAAAATTATCCAACGGCTCACCAATGCCCATGAGAACAATACCAGAAATTTTAATATTTGCATTGCGTTCTGTTTCATCAATCTGCAATAACATTTCAGAAGCTGTTAAATTTCTTACATAGCCTGCAATTGTAGATGCACAGAACTGACAGCCCATTTTACAACCAACTTGTGTAGAAATACAAATTCTCCAACCATGCTGATAATGCATAAGAACTGTTTCTACATGCTGACCATCAGGAAGTTGATATAAATATTTCACAGTATCATCTAGTTT
>CAMWUF010000097.1 GCA_947177375.1 uncultured Ruminococcus sp. | reverse complement strand
GTTAAAATATCTGCAATAATTGCTTCTGGATTCTCATCACGGGGATTATCCGAAGTTACAATTAATTTATCTGCAAATTTTGCAGACGCTTGTGCCATAAGAGGACGTTTTGTTTTGTCACGATTTCCGCCACAACCGAATAAGCAAATTAATTTATGTTCTGTATAAAGCTTGACATTTTCTAAAATATTTTCTAATGCGTCTGGTGTATGAGCATAATCACAGATAACTGAAAAATCTTTTCCTGTTGGAATCACTTCACAACGTCCTTTTACGCCTGCACAAGTCTGCAAATACGGCAAAATATTTTCATTTTCTAAGCCTAACAGTCTACAAACTGCATAACTAGCTGTTGCATTCGCAATATTAAAATAACCTGTCATTTGCATAGCAATTTCTAATTGATTTAATAAAAATTTAGTACCGTTTGCCTTGACTGAAATCGGCTGATATGCATAATTTCCTGTATTGCCATAACTATACTTTTCACAAGTAATTTCAGAAAATAATCTTTTGCCATAATCATCATTAATATTAATAATTGCTTTATCACAGACATCAAATAGCATTTTTTTAGCTTGATAATAATTTTCCATTGTTTCATGATAATCCAAATGGTCTTGTGTTAAATTTGTAAATACAGCAATATCAAAATGCGTTAAGCCAATTCTTTTTTGCACCAATCCAAAAGATGACACTTCCATAACAACAAAATCACAGCCTGCTTGATACATTCTGTTATATAACTGCATTAATTCAAATACCATAGGTGTGGTATTATCTGTATGAATAATCTCATCACCGATTTCATTTTGAATCGTCCCGATTAAACCGACTTTATAATTATTTTGTGTTAAAATATATTTAATCACATTTGTAATAGTTGTCTTGCCATTTGTACCAGTTACGCCAATAAATTTCATTTTGCGTTCAGGGTGGTCAAACCAAGTTGCACATAATGCACCGTAAAAAGCTCTTGTATCATCTACTAAAATTTGCTTTTCACCAAGTCCTAAATCACGTTCTACCACAACAGCATAGGCACCTTTTTCAAGAGCTTGTTTTGCAACAGTATGCCCATCAAAATTTCCGCCTTTGATACAAACAAACAAACAATTTTCCTGAATTTTGCGATTATCGTCTGTAATGCTTGTAATTTCCCTGTCTTCCAAACTTGTCACAACTCTGTGTTCTAGTAATTTTGATAACAACATAAACCCATCATCTCTTTCTTAAAAATTTAAATATCAACCACTTTGGTCATTGATAACATAATTTAACTCAATCACTGTACCAACTTCAACAAGACTTCCAGCTTGTTCAGATTGCGAACCAACTAATACATCAGTTCTATCTGTAGACGCTCCCAAAGCAACATAATTAAAGCCACTTGCTGTAAGCACTTCGCTTGCATCACTTGCACGATAATTTACTACATTAGGAACTTCAATTAATTCAGGCTCATAATTTTCCTCTGTATATAAAATTACTTTGCCACCTGCGGAAACAGTACTGCCAGTGACAGGAAATTGTGCGACGACTGTATCACCATTACCTTTGACATCATATTGCAAGCCTTCTGCTTCCAGTGTCTCAATCGCACTGGAAATACTTGCATCACGCAATAACGGAATTGTGACATCTAATTTTGCGTATTCTTCGCTTGTATATTCTGGATAATATCCCAGATATGGCAAAGCTTCTTCCAGAATATCTCTTGCATATGGTGCAACAACAACAGAACCATAATAATTAATACTTGTGTCTGGTTCATCAGCTAAAATTAACATCACAATTTCAGGGTCATCTGCTGGTGCAAAACAAGCATAAGACGCTACATATTGCATATCAGAATCGCTATATTGGTCTAATTTCTGAGATGTACCAGATTTACCGCCGATAGCATAGCCTTTGATATACGCATTAGAACCGCCATTATCATCAACAACAGCTTGTAATAATTCCCTAACAGTTGCAGAACTTTCTTCTGAAATTACCTGTCTTTTTATATTAGTATTGAAATTTTTCACAATATTACCGTCACTGGAAACAATTTTATCTACAACATGGGGTTCTACTAAATAACCACCATTAATAGCAGCTGCAATACCAGTTATCATTTCCATTGGTGTTAATTTATTAGACTGTCCGAATGCACTGGACGCTAAGTCAACAATACTTAAATTTTCTTCACTTCTATAAATACTGGAAGTTTCTCCTGGTAAATCAATGCCTGATTTTTCAGTTAAGCCAAATGCACTAAAATATTGTGAAAATTTATGAATTCCTACACGCAAACCAACTTCGATAAATGCAGGGTTACAAGAATTTGTCAAAGCTTCTGAAAATGTCTGTGAACCATGTCCCGCTAATTTATGACAATGAATAGGATTAGGAACACCTGTAATTGTATAAGCACCTGTACAATAAAAATTATCTGTGTCAACATTGACAACTTTTTCTTCTACAGCCATAGCCGTTGTGAAAATTTTAAATACAGACCCTGGAATATATAATTCCGTCACGGCTTTATTTTTCCATTGTTGCTCACGGGCAGAAATATAAGCTTCTTGATATTCGTCCTTTGGCAAACTTTGCAATTCGTTATAAGTCGCCTGGTCATGAATCACAGAGGGATTATTTAAATCAAAACTAGGATAAGTTCCCATAGCGTAAATTGCACCTGTTTTTGCATTCATGATAATACCGCAAGCACGATTACGGACTTTATATTTTTCGCACATTGCCTGTAAATTCTTTTCAAGATAATATTGCAATGTGGTATCCAGTGTTAAATACAAAGAATTTCCGTCTTCTGCTGGATATGTCGTAGAATAACGATAAGGCATTTCATTTCCTTGGGCATCAGTCGCAGAAATGACTCTGCCATTTGTACCAGAAAGATATTTATTATAATAATATTCCAGTCCATACTGTCCATCACCGTCACTATTTGTAAAGCCGATTACTTGAGCAGCAAGGTCATTTTGCGGATAATAACGCTTTGTATCTTCTGTTGTTTTAATAGACTCCAGACCGTATTTGTCTAAATATTCCATTAATTCATTGGCAACATTTTTTTCAACTTGTGTCTGTAACTCACAATATTTTGTATCTTTTTCAATATCTTCCCAAATCGTTTCTTCACTGATATTTAATAAACTTGCTACAGTTTGTACGACTTCTGCCCGCAATGTTTCCATAGGCATAACAATTGTATCAGGGTCTAATGTTTTTCCACTGTCCAGCCATTCTTGACGTTCTTTCATGACACCATCAATTACGTCCATATCATCTCGGAATTGTGTGGGGTCGATGTACACTTTGTAAACAGTTGCACTCCATGCAAGTGGTGTACCACTTGCATCATAAATAGCACCTCTGTTTGCAGTTAAAGTAATCCTGCTGAAATGCTTACTGTTTGCCTTTTCTGTGTAAAAATCATGCTGACTGATACATAAATAACATAATCTAATAATCGTCAGCAATGCCAGTGTCATGACAATTCCCAATACAGCAAATATTGCTTTTTTTTTCATCAAAGTGGTTGGCTCATAATCTTTTGGCTTTGCGTCCAAATTATCAACTCCCTTTCTGAAATAATAATATGATATATTATTTAAAAAACAGGCAGGTTGTGTATTCCATGTCCTGCCTGTTTCTTTTGCTTCCTGATTTTGGAGCTGTTGCCTGTGAATCTCTTTTTTATACAAGCAACAGCCAATCGCACAACACTCGTGTTGTCATTTTCTTTTATTTCTGCCGTTGTTAAAATTTATGCGGACTACCCTTGCAGGTATGCCACAAAATTATCAAACCAATTTTTGATTTTTACAAAAATATTCTGGTCACTTTCTGGAATTTCTACAACATCATTTTTTTGAATCTGCATATATTCTACTTGCGAAGAATTCAACGCATGCATACCAAGAACATTTTCGGCGTACTCTTGTACATTTTTATTAGAAGTTTTTCCAGCAAGTTCAGATTTCATTCTGACATTTTCACTTTGCAGGTCACTATATTCCTGTTGTTTCTGCGTAATATCACTTGTTACTTGTAATTGCTGAACATT
Source organism: uncultured Ruminococcus sp. (assembly GCA_947177375.1). Lineage (GTDB taxonomy): Bacteria > Bacillota > Clostridia > Oscillospirales > Ruminococcaceae > UBA3855. The sequence continues at coordinate 1,208 of CAMWUF010000097.1, read as the reverse complement.
GCTAAAAATAACTGCTGCTAATAATGCAAAACAAATAATCGTCCCCAGAATAATCTTCACAACAGAAACTTTCTTTTCTTCTTGCTCCATAAATACAGCCTGAAACAGCTTAGCCCCTTTCTTTTTCTAGTAATCTAAGCTTTGCACTGTGACTACGGTGATTTTGTTCTAATTCAGATTGGCTTGCTGTAATTGGTTTACGAACAAGCAATTTTGCTTTTGGTTTCCTACCACAAACGCATTGCGGAAAATCTGGCGGACAGATACAACCTTTGCACCATGAAGCAAACTGTTGTTTTACAATACGGTCTTCCAATGAATGAAATGTAATCACTGCAAGTCTACCGCTGGATTTCAAGCAATCAAAAGCTGTTTCCAGTCCTGTTCTCAAATGTCTGAATTCATCATTGACAGCAATTCTAATTGCTTGAAATGTTTTTTTACAAGGATTTTTATCACGTCGATATTTTTGCGGCACAGCCTGTTTGATAAGCTCTGCCAGCTCCCCTGTTGTCTGAATGGGTGCATTTTCTCTTTTACAAATAATACATTCCGCAATTCTTCCCGCAAATTTTTCTTCACCGTATTCCCATAAGATTTTGCAAAGTGTCGGCTCGTCCCATGTATTTACTACATCATAAGCACTTAAGCCCTCTTGATTCATACGCATATCTAATTTTGCATTCGCATGATAAGAAAAGCCACGTTCAGCATTATCTAACTGATACGAAGACACTCCTAAGTCTAATAAAATGCCGTCTACTTGTGTAATTTGCAAATTATCTAAAACTTTTCGCATTTCAGAATAATTGCTATGCACGACTTTTGCAGGCAATCCCTGTAAACGTTCGGTTGCGACTGCTACGGCATCTGGGTCACGGTCTAACCCGATTAACAACCCGTTTTTTTCCAGTCTGGAGGCAATTTCTTTGGAGTGTCCTGCACCCCCAACAGTGCCATCTACATAAATACCGTCTGGACGAATGGCAAGACCTTCAATTGTTTCTGATAGAAGTACAGGTATATGTGTAAACTCCATACAGAATAAAACCTCCTTTTACATGTTGTTCTTGTTTTTCCTTTTGTTCTATTATCTCTATAATGACTTTCGTCACATTTTATTATAACATATTAAGCAACTTCTAGCAACTGGACAATGTTCCAAATTTATTATAAATTTTAGTTTATTTTTTGGTAATATTATATAA
>CAMWUF010000096.1 GCA_947177375.1 uncultured Ruminococcus sp. | reverse complement strand
CAAATCAGCCATTACCAGCACACCTCCTCAGCGTTAAACACAGGACCATTTTTGCAGACATGCAAGAAATTAATTTCACCATCTGCATTTTTAATTTCACAAGCACAGCCCAAACATGCACCAATTCCACAAGCCATGCGTTCTTCCATAGACACTTCACAATATACTTGATTTCTTTTACATAATTCAGCAACAGCTTTTAGCATTGGCAATGAACCACATGCAAACACAGCGTCTACACCCTCAGCTAATAATTGCTCTAAAGGCGTTGTTACAAAGCCTTTTACAGCTCCAGCAGAACCATCTTCTGTGCAACAGATAGTTTTCGCACCATAATTTTCTAAATCTTCTTGCAAAATCACTTGCTGAAAACTCCTGAAACCACTAATTGCAGTTGCTTTTTCGCCGTAATATTCTGCCAATGGCAACATAGGCGGTACACCAATACCACCTCCAACTAAAACAACATGTCCAGCATCTGGCATGAGACTAAAACCATGCCCTAAAGGTGCAATCATATCTATATATTCACCTTGTTTCAAATCTGCAATTGCTTTTGTGCCATCACCTTTGATAACAAATACAATTCTAAGTGTACCATTTTTTTTATCAATACCAGCAATAGAAATTGGTCGTCTCAATCCAAAACCAGTTGGCAAAATATGCACAAATTGACCAGCTTGTGCAAGCTCTGCAATTTCAGGACATGAAATCAAAATACTATACACATCATGTGCAAGTGCTTGTTTGCTTATCACAGGATATTTTCCTTGCAAATACTTCATGAAAAAGCCTCCTAATCATAAAAATTAATATCTTTATTATAACATAGCTTTGGCATTCTGTCAATAAGCGTATTACAAAAAAGAAAATTATTATACAAAATGCCTAATAAAAAAACTCCTGTTTTTTTCACAAGAGCTTTTTTATAAAAATTATTTATTTGCGATAACTCGTAATCTTCGATAATCTGCAATCCATTCTTTGCCATTCCAAAGTTTTTTTCTAGTCAAATCTTCTGTTTTCCGAATTATCATAGCTTGTATCGTTTCAGGTATTGCTTTTAATTCAGAAGCAAAAAACTGTTTTATCCAGTGATTCAGACCCTGTTGACCATCTTTTAATACAGTAGGTCTATCAAAATCATAAATTTTATTAATCATAAATTTATGATTTTCTAATAAATTTCTGAAATTTTCTACTGTAGGAAAATGAAATTTAGATTGATAATCATAGCCAAAATCTTTACAAGCTTTTGCAAAAGCATTTTCTATTATTGCAATATTACCATTTGCACCAAATTCACAAATTAATAATCCTGTTGGCTTTAATGCATAATAAATATTTTTTAATAACATATCATGATTCGCTATCCAATGAAACACAGCATTTGAAAATACAACATCAAATTCTTGTTCAAAAGGCAAATCAAGTGCATTACATACTTGAAATTTAATATTTTCAATATTTTTTAAATTTTCTCTTGCTTTCGCAATCATAGTTTGGGAGCTGTCAACACCAATAATTTGATTACAAAAATCAGTTAATTTTGCTGTGAGCGTGCCAGTTCCACAACCTAAATCTAATATCACTTGTTTTTTATCTTTGGGAATAAATTCCAATAAATCTTTCCCATATTCTGCAACAAAATCATGCTTATTATCATATAAAACTGCATTCCATTCCATGATAACAGCTCCCATTTATTATATTTTTGTAATATCAACTAATTCTACATCTTCCATTGTTTTTTCAGATAATAATACATTAGCAAGTGCATTTGCTGTATCAACGGCTGTTAGAGAACAAATAGAACGTTCTACAGATTTACGACGCATTTTTACACTATCACGGGCGGGCAGTCGTCCTTTTGCCGAAGTAGAAATCATATAATGAATTTTACCACTTTCTAATAAATCCATTGTATTCGGACTGCCTTCCGAAATTTTTCTAACAGTATTTGTCGCAATCATATTGCGATTTAAATAACTTGCCGTGCCACTGGTCGCATATAATTCAAATCCCATGCGTGAAAATTTATCCACAATACGAAGCATTTCTTTTTTCTCACTATCACGAACAGAAATTAATACGCCTCCCTCACGTTTTAAATCATATCCTGCGGCAACAAGTCCTTTTAATAATGCATCTTCAAAATTTTTACCAATGCCTAAGCATTCGCCAGTAGATTTCATTTCTGGACCTAACATCGTATCTACATCTTGCAATTTTTCAAAACTAAATACAGGGACTTTGACAGCAACATAGTCACCTGCTGGGTGCAAACCTGTTTCATAGCCTAAATCTTTCAATTTTGCACCGAACATAATTTTAGTTGCAATATCTACCATAGGAATACCAGTTACTTTGCTAATATAAGGCACAGTTCTGGAAGAACGTGGATTGACTTCAATTACATAAACTTCCCCACGATAAACAACATACTGAATATTAACTAACCCGATAACTTCTAAAGCCAATGCCAAACGCTTAGTATATTCTATGATAGTTTCACAAATTTTTTTAGACAAATTCTGTGCAGGATAAACGGAAATAGAATCCCCTGAATGCACGCCAGCACGTTCTACATGTTCCATAATACCAGGAATTAAAAAATCTTTTCCGTCACAAATTGCATCAACTTCAACTTCAGTTCCCATCATATATTTATCAATTAAAACAGGATTTTCAATCATATGTGACGTAATAATACCCATATATTCGATAACATCTTGTTCAGAATATGCAATAATCATATTCTGACCACCCAATACATAAGATGGTCTTAATAACACAGGATAGCCTAATTTATTAGCAACTTTAACCGCTTCTTTTGTTGTCATAACCGTGAAACCCTCTGGTCTGGGAATTCCACATGTTTCAAGCAATTCATCAAAACGTTCTCTATCTTCAGCAGCGTCAATATTATCTGCTGATGTTCCCAAAATTTTAACACCACTGTCAGCTAAATGCCTAGTTAATTTAATTGCTGTCTGTCCGCCGAACTGTACGACAACACCATAAGGCTTTTCTGTTGCAATAATATTATCCACATCTTCTGGTGTTAATGGGTCAAAATATAATCTATCACCTGTATCAAAATCAGTAGAAACAGTTTCTGGATTATTATTACAAATCACAGCTTCATAGCCTAATTCTTTCAAAGTCCAGACACAATGCACAGAGCAATAATCAAATTCTATCCCTTGTCCGATTCTGATAGGTCCAGACCCAAAAACAATGACTTTTTTCTTGCCTGTATTTTTGCGTTGAATAAATTGCTCTGCTTCGTTTTCACTATCATAAGTCGCATAAAAATAAGGCGTTTCAGCTTTAAATTCTCCTGCACAAGTATCAACCATTTTATAAACAGCATTTCTATGCAATGGACATTTCTGTCCTGAAAATCTTTCAATTGTGCTGTCTAAATAGCCATATTTTTTAGCAATATTATATTTTTCTTCTGTGAGTTCACCCTCAGCAAGCCATTCTTCCAGTTCTACTAAATTTTTTAATTTTTCAAGAAACCATTCGTCAATTAGCGTAATTTCATGAATTTCTGCAACAGAAACGCCTTTTTTCAATGCAGAAAATACTTGAAAAGACCGTTCATCTTCTACGCCATTTTTTAATAATTCCAGAATTTTTTCAGTTGGCATAGTTGCATATTTTTTCATATTCATAGAATCAATGCCTAATTCTGTTGACCGCACAGCTTTCATGATAGCTTGTTCAAAACTTGTGCCAATTGCCATGACTTCACCAGTTGCTTTCATTTGTGTACCAAGTGTTTTTTTCGCATAGACAAATTTATCAAATGCCCATTTCGGAAATTTAATCACAACATAATCTAATGCTGGTTCAAAACAAGCATAAGTTTTGCCAGTGACTTGATTGATAATTTCATCTAATGCATAACCCACAGCAATTTTAGTTGCAACTTTAGCAATCGGATAACCTGTTGCTTTGGATGCCAATGCGGAAGAACGAGACACTCTGGGATTTACTTCAATCACAGCATATTCCATGCTTTCAGGGTGCAATGCAAATTGACAGTTACAGCCACCCTCAACTTTTAATTCTGAAATAATATTTAGTGACGCTGTTCTAAGCATTTGATATTCTCTATCAGAGAGAGTTACAGCAGGTGCAATGACAATACTATCACCTGTATGCACGCCAACAGGGTCGAAATTTTCCATAGAACAAACAGTAATCACATTGCCTTTGCTGTCTCTGATTACTTCAAATTCAATTTCTTTCCAACCACTGATACATTTTTCAATTAATACTTGTGTAATTGGCGACAAACGCAAGCCATTAGTTGCAATATCTTGTAATTGTTCTCTATCATATGCAATACCGCCACCTGTTCCGCCAAGTGTAAATGCTGGACGAACAATCACAGGATAATTAATTTCTTCTGCAAAAGCAATTGCATCTTCCACTGTTTCAACTACTTTTGACGGAATACAAGGCTCACCGATTTTTTCCATAGTATCTTTAAAAGCTTGTCTGTCTTCGGCTTTATGAATTGTCTCAGGATTCGCACCCAATAATTTTACATGATGAGAATCTAAAAATCCTTCTTCTGCCAATTGCATTGACAGTGTTAAACCTGTTTGTCCCCCTAGAGTAGACAATACACTGTCAGGCTTTTCAATTTCAATGACACGTTTTACAACATCAAGTGTCAATGGTTCGATATAAATTTTATCTGCCATAGCCTTATCTGTCATAATAGTCGCTGGATTAGAATTAATTAAAACAACTTCTAAACCTTCTTGTTTTAATGCACGGCAAGCCTGCGTTCCAGCATAGTCAAATTCCGCTGCCTGTCCGATAATAATAGGACCTGAACCAATCACTAATACTTTTTTAATATCTTTGCGTAACGGCATAATTATTCATCTCCTTTCTGCATTCTGGAAATAAATTCATCAAATAAATATGCAGTATCTAAAGGACCTCCATGAGCTTCAGGGTGAAACTGTACTGTAAAAGCATTAATTGCTTTATAACATACCCCTTCACAAGTTTTATCATTGGCATTGATATGTGAAACTTCTGCAATCTCAGGATTTAAACTATCTCCAATCACAGCATAACCATGATTTTGACTTGTGACATAAGTCTTGCCGCTTGCTAAATCAATCACAGGCTGATTGGCACCACGATGACCATATTTTAATTTTTCAGTCTTTGCACCATGTGCCAATGCCATTAACTGATGTCCCAAACAAATTCCAAATATCGGAATATTTAATTTGGCAATTTCCTGTAAATTCGCAATGATTTCTATATTTTCAGCTGGATTCCCTGGGCCATTAGAAAGCATAATGCCGTCTGGG
>CAMWUF010000095.1 GCA_947177375.1 uncultured Ruminococcus sp. | reverse complement strand
GTATATTAGTTTGGAAAGAAGAATTATGAATTATGAAACACAGGATTCTGGCAACAGGTATTAGTCTTGTTTTGTTCTGCACAGCATGTGTGGGCTGTGGCAGAAAATATATTGAAATTCAAGAATTGCCTGTTCTGAATTATACTGCTCCCCAAGAGGGTGAAGAAATTGTCTGCATTCATGTCAAAGATTATGGCAATATTAAAATTAAGCTATTTTCAGATTTGCTTCCAAAAGCGTGTGAAAATTTTACCACACTTGCCAAACAAGGTTATTATGATGAATTAATTTTTCATAGAGTCATTGAAAATTTTATGATTCAAGGCGGTGACCCGAATGGCGACACGACTGGTGGCGAAAGTTGTTGGGGCGGTTATTTTAACGGCGGTGTTTCTGAACAGTTAATTCATGTGCCAGGTGCAGTGGCTTATGCCAATAGTGGTGATATTTCTACAGATGGCAGTCAGTTTTATATTGTCACTGGTATGCCTGTTACAGATGCTATGTTAGACGACTGGACAGAAAATAATGCGTTATATTTTACGAAAGAGGCAAAAAAATTATATACACAATATGGTGGTACACCTTGGTTAGATGGTAATTATACGATTTTTGGGCAGGTCATAGATGGTTTAGATATTGTCTATGAAATTTCAAAACTTGAAACAAATGCGAGTGATAAACCAAAAAAAGCTGTGTATATGGAAAGTGTGAGTGTAGAATATTATGATGGCAGTCAGATTCGCTGGTATCCAGCGGAATATGGATTGGAATCAGGTGTGCAATAAAAATATAGCACATGTTAGAGGAGAGAAGAACGTGGAGAAGTTTGTAATCAACGGCGGACATCCGCTGAAAGGAGAAATCTTGGTTAGCGGTGCGAAAAATTCCGCAGTGGCTATTCTTCCTGCAACACTGTTACTGGATGTTCCTTGTATTATTGAAAATGTGCCAGATATTAGCGATGTGGAAATTTGTCTGAAAATTCTAAAAGGTCTTGGTGCAGAAGTAAAGCCTTTGAATCAACAGGGTGATACTTATTGGATTTCTTGTCGGAATGTTTCTGATTTTTATGTTCCGTACAAAGAAGCAAAAAAAATGCGGGCGTCTTATTATTTTTTGGGTGCTTTACTTGGAAGATGTGGCAATGCAAGAGCTGCTATGCCTGGAGGGTGTTCTCTTGGAGCAAGACCGATTGACCAGCATTTAAAAGCATTTGAAATTTTAGGTGCAAAGCAATTAATTGAAGACCAGCAGTCTGATATTGTAGAACTGCATGCGGAATCTCTTAGAGGCGGTAATATCAGCATGGACGTTGTTTCTGTCGGTGCAACGATGAATGCAATTTTAGCCGCTGTCAAAGCTCCAGGGATTACTATTATTGAAAATGCGGCAAAAGAACCGCATGTCGTCGATTTAGCTAATTTTCTGAATTATATGGGTGCAAATATCAAGGGTGCTGGTACAGATGTAATTAAAATTGAAGGTGTTAAAAAATTAGCTGGCAATGCTGGTGAAGGTTCTACTGTGGATTATCGCTATTCTGTTGTTCCTGACCAGATTGAAGCTGGTACTTTTATGGTTGCCGCTGCTGCAACAAAAGGTGATGTGATTATTAAAGGCGTGATTCCGAAGCATTTAGAAGCAATTACTGCGAAATTAATTGATTGTGGCGTAAATGTAGAAGAATTAGATAATATGGACGCAATACGAGTGTCTGTAGAAAATAAAAAAATATTTTGCCCGACAAATATTAAAACAGAACCTTATCCTGGTTTTCCAACAGATATGCAACCGCAAATGGCAACACTCTTAACAATTGCAAATGGTGAAAGCAGTATCATGGAAAATGTCTGGGAAGACAGATTCCGTTATGTGCATGAACTCCGCAAAATGGGTGCGGAAATTAATATTACACAAAATGGAGCAGTTGTTCGTGGTGGTGATTTATTAACAGGTGCTTGTGTAAATGCCTGTGATTTAAGAGCAGGTGCGGCAATGATTATTGCTGGACTTATGGCAAACGGTTGTACAGAAATTACTGAAATTCAGCATATTGAACGTGGTTATGCAGATATTGCCAAGAAACTCCGTGGAATTGGTGCGGATATTGTGAAAATATAATATCCTCACTTCAGGCAGTGCAGTTTTTTCTGTACTGCCACGAATTTTTTTATTATTTTTTAATAACTGGATGTGATGTTTAGAATGGCTAAATTTTATCCTTTGTTTAGCTCCAGTAAAGCCAATGCTTCTTATATTGGCACGAAAAATTCTGGTATTTTAATAGACGCTGGTGCAAGCTGTAAAAAAATTTTTGATGCGTTATCTTGTAATGATTTAAAACCAACATGTATACAAGGTATTTTTATTACACATACACATAGTGACCATATCAAAGGGCTGAAAACACTTGTCAGCAAGCTTTCTGTTCCTGTTTATGGTTCTGAAATCACTTTGGAATTTCTAATGCATCAAGGGTATTTATCAGAACATACAGAAATGATTTCTGTTTCTACAGATTCAAAAATAATTTATTCTGGTGATTGTGAAATAAAAGCTTTTCCTACTATGCATGATGCAAAAGGCAGTTGTGGCTATCAGATACATACAAGTGATGATAAATATTGTGCGGTTTGTACAGATTTAGGTATTGTTACGCCTGAAGTCAAGCAGGCACTTCATGGCTGTGATATGGTTTTGCTAGAGGCAAATTATGACCCCGATATGCTTTGGCAAGGGACATATTCTTTTGATTTAAAACAAAGAATTACTTCTCAATATGGACATTTATCCAATCAGGATAGTGCAGAATTTGCAAATTATTTAATTCATTCTGGTACAACCAGATTATTATTAGGGCATCTTAGTCAAAATAATAATACACCAGAATTAGCTGTTTCGACAGTCACAAGTGCTTTGCATGAATTTATACCAGATATAGATTATTTACTTGGGATTGCTCCTGTTGAAACAATGGGCGGAGCTGTTATTTTTTAAATTTGGAAGATTATTTATGGAATCTAACTGGAAAATTTGCCAATTACAAGATATTGTTATTTTTAACCCAAAAGAAACTTTAAAAAAAGGTACTCTTGCAAAAAAAATAACTATGGATATGTTAAAACCATTTTGTCGTGATATTATAACATTTGAGTTTTCAGAATTTAATGGTGGTACTAAATTTAGAAATAACGATACAATAATGGCAAGAATTACACCTTGTCTTGAAAATGGAAAAACTGCTAAAGTAAATATTTTAGAAGATAATGAAATAGGTTTTGGTTCTACAGAATATATTGTTTTCAGAGCAATTGAAAATATTAGTAATGATGATTTTATATATTACTTAATTTGTAGTTCTATTGTAAGAGAACCTGCTATTAAATCAATGGTTGGTTCTTCAGGTAGACAACGTGTTCAAATTGATGTATTAAAAAATCTTAAAATAAATATTCCCGATTTAGAAACACAATGTAAAATAGGTTCTCTGCTTAGATTTCTTGATGAAAAAATAGCATTAAATGATAAAATCAATCAAAATTTAGAACAACAAGCACAGGCTATTTTTAAATCGTGGTTTGTTGATTTTGAGCCGTTTGGTGGAGTCATGCCCGATGATTGGAAAAAAGGAAATTTACTTGATATTGCTGATTACTTGAATGGTCTTGCAATGCAAAAATACAGACCTAAAAATAATGAAATTGCTTTGCCTGTTTTAAAAATTAGAGAATTAAGACAAGGCATTTGTGATGCAAATAGTGAGTTATGCTCTGTCAATATTAAGTCAGAATACATCATACAAAATGGTGATGTGATTTTTTCTTGGTCTGGAAGTTTGTTAGTGGATTTCTGGTGTGGCGGTAAATGTGGATTAAATCAGCATTTATTTAAGGTAACATCAAAAAAATATGACAAATGGTTTTATTATTCTTGGACAAAATATCATCTTGACAATTTTATAAACATTGCAAAAGATATGGCAACAACTATGGGACATATCAAAAGAGAAGAATTAAAAAAATCTGTTATTTTTATCCCAAATACATATGATTATCAAAAAATACATAACTTACTAAAACCAATTTATGATATGATTATTCATAATCGTATAGAAAATCAATATCTTTCCACTATTCGTGATTCACTTCTGCCCAAGCTAATGAACGGAGAAATAGATGTATCAAAAATTAAGATTTAAAAATTAATTTTTAGAAAAGGTGATGTTTTATGTTCGTGCAATTACTCAGTGTCGGTAAACAAAAAGAACCACATTTAATTTCAGCTCAGGAAGTTTATACAAAACGCTTAACCCCTTTTTGTAAATTTCAATTTACACAACTTCCAGCTGTTAAAATTTCTGACAAGCCTTCTGAAAAAGAAATCCAAAAAGCCCTTGCACAAGAAGCTGATTTGATTCAGAAATATATCAAAGGCATATTAATTGCTCTTTGTATTGAGGGTAAGCAATTTTCCAGTGATGATTTTGCTAAGTTCTTCACGCAGGATTTGCCAATGCGGTCTAGTGCTGTGACATTTGTCATTGGCAGTTCTTTTGGCTTGCATGATGCGATTAAAAAATTAGCATTTCAAAAGCTTTCTATGTCTAGTATGACGTTTCCGCATGCATTGGCTTCTGTTATGCTCATGGAACAAATTTATAGAGCGTACCAGATTGCCAATCATACAGGTTATCATAAATAATTTTAATATTTTTTAGGAGATGATTTTTATGCAAAAATCAATGACACTTAGTTATGAAGTCGGGAATAATTTATATTTAAATATTACCAATCAATGCCCTTGTCGCTGTGTGTTCTGTATTCGCAAAAATGACGATGGTGCTTATGGTTCTGATTCGCTCTGGTTAGAACATGAACCAACTATGCTTGAAATGCAGGAAGATTTAAAAAAACGTGATTTAACAAAATATCAGGAACTTGTATTCTGTGGCTATGGTGAGCCTCTCATGAGATTAAAATTTGCTTGTGAATTAGCCAGTTATTTAAAAAATAATTATCCTGATATTTGCTTGAGATTAAATACAAACGGCTTAGCTGATATTTATAATCCAAAAGAAGCACTTGCAGATAATTCAGATTCAGCAACGAAAATTTCTGCTGTATTTGATAAAGTTTCTGTTAGTTTAAATGCAGGTTGTTCTGAAATTTATCAGCAAGTGACTAACCCTAAAAATTCTCCAGAAAATGCTTTTGCAACAATGTTGCATTTTGCTGAAACCTGTAAACATCAAGGCGTAGATACTTGTTTTACTGTTGTTGATGTGATTTCTGAATCTGAAATTGCAAAAGCACAGAAAATTGCAGATAAGTTGCAAATTCCGCTTAGTGTCAGAAAATATATTTCTTAATTTATTAATTTTCGCTAAAATCAGCATTTTATTTT